>NZ_JBFLVD010000005.1:14812-231072 GCF_040750395.1 Scandinavium sp. UTDF21-P1B | reverse complement strand
CGTTTTGCAGGGATGCTTACACATCATTACGAGCCTAATAAGCAATAGAGATATATCTGGCGATAAGATTGCCGCCAGATAATGAATAAAAATGAGTTTTACTCTTTGATCTTTATAGCCACCCTTCAACGGGATACCCGGAAAAAATGCGTTCCTTCGGCAGACTGGTGATGTAGTAAGGGTTAAGTAAAGGTGGTGCACCAGCAGCATTCAGTTTTTCAAGAGACTCGTCAGGGAGGATAATATCGAGCGAAGTAATATTCTGTACAATTTGTTCTGCTCTGCTGGCACCAATCAGTACGGATGATACTCCGGCCCTGTTCACGACCCAGGCGAGTGCGACCTGCGCCATGGGCCTGCCCATCTCTTCTGCGACTTCACGCAGGGTGTCCACAATCTGAAAATTTGTTTCAGTGAAGAGCAGTCCGCCAAAGGGATTATCGCCATTCAGACGACCATCGCTTTTCTGCCCGGATTCGCCCGACGTGTTAGGCAGGCTCCCCGCAGGACCGGCGTTACTCAGCTTCTCCCGGCCATATTTCCCCGTCAATAACCCCGCTCCCAGCGGGCTCCAGGCAACTAATCCCATACCCAGTGCTTTTCCTGCAGGGAGGATATCCAGCTCAACGCCTCTGTCTATCAGTGAATAGGAATATTGCAGACCCACAGGCTCAGGTAACCCATTTGCACGGGCAAGAGTGGCAATCTGGGCAACGTACCATGAAGGTGCGTTAGAGAACCCATAGTAGAGAATATCTCCCCGGCGAACGGCATCGGTTAATGCATGCAGAACCTCTTCAGGCGGGGTTGTCTGGTCCCACACATGTGTCCAGAAAAGGTCGATATAATCTGTTCCCAGACGCCTGAGGGAGCCTTCGATGCCGTTACGGATGTTACGGGCTGAATTCCCCCCGGTCAGCGGCGTATCCTGCCTGCGTGGAAAACCCGCTTTGGTAGAGATAACGACCTTCTCACGATTGCCACTGCTGTTAATAAAACGCCCCAGCATCTCTTCGCTATTGCCACCCGCATAGACATCAGCGGTGTCGACGAAATTACCACCGTTATTGATATAAGCATCGAAAATAGCGCGGGCACCGGCTTCATCGACTCCCCAGCGTCCGGCACCAAAAGTCATAGCCCCCAGTGCAAGTGGGCTCACGATAAGGCCTGAGCGCCCCAGAGTGCGATAGCTGCAAAGATTCATGGTAGTATCTCTTCAATGAGTCAGAAAAGTTATTAGCATACGACCATGTTACGGAATAACTAGCCCCGGTTCATGGCAAGACCTTGTGAGTGGGATGCAACAATGAAACGTGGCGATCTCGACGATCTGGCAGCATTTGCTGTCGTGGCAAGAACGCGTAGCTTCACTCGTGCAGCTGCAGAAATGGGGTTATCACCCTCTGCGCTGAGTCATGCCATGCGTGGGCTTGAGCAGCGGCTGGGCGTCGTGCTGCTTGCCAGAACTACCCGTTCCGTTGCACCAACAGCAGCAGGTAGACAATTATTGCATTCGCTGGAGCCTGCCCTTGCCGGACTGGCTGAAGGCCTGGCCTCGCTTGCGAGCTGGCGGGGCACGCCAGCGGGCAATATCAGACTGACCACGCTTCACTATGCCTCCCGAACTCTCCTTGCCGACCGGCTACCTGCTTTTTTGCGGGAATATCCTGACGTGACTGTTGAAGTCACCATTGATGACCGGCTGACCGATATTGTCGCCGGAGGTTTTGATGCCGGGATCAGACCTGGCGGGGTTGTTGAAAATGATATGATTGCCATCAGGCTTGAACCTGATTCCCGCACACGAGTCGTGAGTACACCTGGCTATTTCGCACGTCATCCCCGCCCACAATCACTGCATGACTTGCAGGAGCATATTTGCATTAATTATCGCAGGGTAACGACCGGTGAGATTACGCCCTGGCGATTTGAGCGTGAGGGCGAAATGATAAATATCAGGACTCAGGGGCAATTGATCGTTAATGACGGGGTACTTGCTGGTGCAACCATTCGTGCTGGCGCAGGGCTGGGGGTCTTACTGGAGCATGAAATCACAGAGGAGCTGGCTGATGGCAGGCTTGTCTCAGTACTCGATGAGTGGAGCCCCGTATTTCACGGTTGTCATTTATATTATCCCAACAGGCAAATAACGCCTGCGTTAAGGGCGCTGACAGAGGCGTTGCGCTGGAAGGATAAGTGATATTCTTCAGTTAAGTAGTAAAGTTGTGACATTAAAATCCCCTATACCTTTGCCACTCAGTTAACTTCCTTAATTGTTATATCTTCAATCGTCAAGTTAGCTCTCATATCGTGCTGGCCAGCGTCTAAATACACTGGAATGAGTCGTTATCTTCAAGCATATATGTCCACTCACCATGTCCTGCCCCAGGATTAGATACAACCTTCAGTTAGTCATGTCAGTTGGTTTTTCTTCATATTGCCAGTCCACTGCAAATTCAGCTGGAGTCTGGTAATCCAGCGATGAATGTGGGCGGCACTTATTATAATCCTGCCGCCAGTCATTAATTGTTTTCCGGGCGTGAACAATATCGCTGAACCGGTGCTCATGCAGGCATTCATCTCTAAATCATCCGTTAAAACTCTCAATAAACCCGTTCTGAGTCGGTTTGCCCGGCTGGATAAGACACAGCTCCACGCCATGCTCAAAGGCCCATTGATCCAGTGCGCGGCAGGTGAATTCCGGACCCTGATCGGTCTTATCGTAGTCGGATAGCCAGGGAAAAGCGCGATACTGTCCAGAATACGCGTGACCTGTACGCCTGAAATCCCGGCTTCGGCCTTGCGGAGAATACTGATGATCTGTTCGTCGGAAAAACGCTTCTTCGCATGGATGCCCTTACGTTGTTGATGAAGACATTACAAACATCACGGTGTATTAATCAACGGGGGGCTGGTCACTGTTGTTGCTTAAAGTCAATCACTTACGACTTTTATCAAACTAAAAAGCTGTAAAAGTAGACATTTGTCGACTTTTCATCTTAAAGTCCCCGGGTTGGCACTAGACAAAACCAGTGCTTGGTTATCAAATGGTTAAAAGATTTTTTGCTGAGCGTAAATGACCGACTAAATTTTTACATAAAGGTCGGCATGTATCTCAGCGTTTGCAAACACCGTGACACACCTCTTCGGGAGTATTTATGCAGTCCTCTGCTCAACATAACGAAGGCCGGACGTTCTTCGGCCACCCTTATCCTCTCGGTTCGCTGTTCTTCACTGAGATGTGGGAGCGCTTTTCCTTCTACGGCATTCGTCCACTGCTGATCCTGTTTATGGCGGCGACCGTTTATGACGGCGGAATGGGGCTTGCACGTGAAAACGCCTCGGCCATCGTCGGGATTTTTGCCGGGGCCATGTACCTGGCGGCTCTGCCGGGCGGCTGGCTTGCGGATAACTGGCTTGGCCAGCAGAAAGCAGTCTGGTACGGTTCGATTCTGATTGCGCTCGGGCACCTGTCAATTGCACTGTCGGCCTTTATGGGCGATACGCTGTTCTTCGTTGGCCTGATGTTTATCGTACTCGGCTCTGGCCTGTTCAAAACCTGTATTTCGGTTATGGTGGGCACGCTCTACAAAGCCGGTGATGCCCGACGCGACGGTGGTTTTTCGCTGTTCTACATGGGCATTAACATCGGTTCGTTTATCGCACCGCTGATCTCCGGCTGGCTGATTAAAACACACGGCTGGCACTGGGGCTTTGGCATCGGCGGCATCGGGATGCTGGTGGCGCTGATTATTTTCCGCGTGTTTGCCGTACCATCAATGAAACGCTACGACCGCGAAGTAGGGCTGGATTCCACCTGGAACAGCCCGGTTTCGAAGAAAAAAGGCGTTGGCGGTTGGCTGCTGGCGCTGGCAGTGGGCGTTGCAGTGATTGTCACGCTGATTGCCCGGGGCATTATCATTATCAACCCTGTCGCGGTTGCCAGCGCGCTGGTGTACGTTATTGCGGCCTCCGTGGCGCTCTACTTCATTTATCTTTTCCTCTTCGCCGGTCTGAACCGCAAAGAGCGCGCACGACTGCTGGTGTGCTTTATTCTGCTGGTCTCTGCGGCGTTCTTCTGGTCGGCATTTGAGCAAAAGCCAACCTCCTTCAACCTGTTTGCGAACGACTACACCAATCGCATGATCGGTGATTTTGAAATTCCGGCAGTTTGGTTCCAGTCCATCAATGCGCTGTTTATCATTATTTTGGCCCCGGTGTTCAGCTGGCTGTGGCCGATGCTGGCGCGCAAGAACGTTCGCCCGGGCAGTATCACCAAGTTCGTGATCGGCATTTTGTTTGCTGCCGCAGGCTTTGGCCTGATGATGCTGGCGGCGAAGGACGTGCTTGGCAACGGTGGCGCAGGTGTCTCACCGATGTGGCTGGTAGGTAGCATCCTTATGCTGACGCTCGGTGAGCTTTGCCTGAGCCCGATTGGCCTGGCGACCATGACGCTGTTGGCGCCGGAAAGAATGCGCGGTCAAATGATGGGGCTGTGGTTCTGCGCCAGCGCGTTGGGTAACCTGGCGGCAGGTCTGATTGGCGGTCACGTCAAGGCCGACCAGCTGGATATGCTGCCAGACCTCTTCGCTCGTTGTTCTGTGGCGCTGCTGATCTGTGCTGCGGTATTAATTGTGCTGATTGTCCCGGTACGCCGAATGCTGGAAAATGCGCAGGTTAAGACGGAAACAAAACCTACCGCAAACGTCTGATCATTTTCTTTATCTGAATAAACGGGCCCTATTTGGGCCTGTTTGTTTTGTCATAATCAGCTGTATGCTTTAGTTGAAACTTAACGTGAGCTAATGGCTTCACTTCACCACTACGGCCTGGAAGGAACGTTTGCAGGAGAATGTCGGTAGTGTCCCTATAAAAAAAAGATAGTTGTTATTGAACTGTTTTATTATTTTAATGTAAATATCTTTGCCTTCATAAACATAAAAATCAGGAAAGCGCTGTGCCATCCACTCATCGCTGACGGAATCATCGGGATACTTGATATTATGCATCGAGCGTAATACATAGGTATTTTGATTCCGTTGGTAATCAAATAAAATTTTTCGATTGAAGATCTTAGTGGGATCTTCTTCCAGATAGCCGTTCAGGCTCAGGGAACCACCTGTTTTATTGAATACGTAGTGCGATGTTCCATGAACATTACCTTGTGAACCATGGCTTATGTGATTAGCCACGCAGGAAATGGTATTATCATGCTTCGATATCCAGAGGATATAAGTCAGGCTGGCGCTGGCAAACAGCGCTACAGCAATCAGAAGAAGTACCGATAAATTCTTTAGCATCACTTATTGGACTCAAAGAAATAATCTGAAATACAGGTATTATGTTGGCTCATCGGCTTATCACAGCGAATGATAGAGGTTCGAGGCAACATCGGAAAGTGTGAAATATATAGCCAGGGATAGTTCTGGCAGCTTCTCTCGAAACGGTTCACATATGAAAGGGCTTTATCTTTATCAGCTTTGCTTTTGATATTATTTGAAAGAAAGACTCTGCATTCTCCGTGTGAAATAGAGGCAGAATAGGTTTCAAAGTAGCGGTGATTAGTGGCATTGTCAGAGCCTATGGCAAATGCCATAAAGAGCGTCAACAAAATAAAAATAATGAGGATAAGGCTGCTTATCTGCTTGATTGATAGCCGGTGAGCAAGAACACGCAGGCTAGCTTTCTGTGCTGGTGGGAACAATTTTGTGTCCCCTGGAGCATGCTGTGTCTCGATGGTTAAACCTGGGCTCATGCTGTCATCTTCTTGTTCATGAATAGCATTTGCATGATCGTGCCTGATTTCCACCTCATTATCGGCGACCAGCTTCTTAACCTGGGTGCCGCTGGCCAGCGTCAGGCCAATGCGCGGAATGGTCACGATCAGATTTTCAACTACCCCTAACTTTTTTAATCCCTTTCGTAGAATTGAGATGTTCTGATAATAGGTATTCAGTGAGACTTGCATCCCACTTTGCTCCCAGACAATATCCATGACCTCATGTTGGGTAACGATATTTCCCTGGCGATTAATCAATAACAGCAGACAGCGACTGGCGGGATAATTTAGTACCACTACATTGTTGGGGTCATGCAAATCCCGTAGCGTACTCGTCGCTGGATGAAATTCTAAAGTGTTATTTATAATATAATGATTGTGCATAGCTTCCTTTCTTTTTCTCCATAAATATAAAGCAGTTCTTTGTTTGTAAGAGATAAATTGAGGTTTTTTTAACTGATAAAGGGTGTTTGTTAAAGATTATTTCTTGGATTATACACCCCCTGAAAAAGGATTTTTCTGAAAAATAGTCATATTTAGCAATGCTCATGCTTCTAAACTTGATTTTTACAGCGGGCAGAAAACTTAAGGAAAGGGCTCTTTTCTATGACTGCGCTGTGTTATTTATTGGCACCGGTAACCGATAATTTTTGTGGTGGCTGATGTTTTTGAAATGATTGTGAATTAATCTTTATTTGGCTTTAAATATGCAGCGGAAATACTTCAAATAATTTCAGGTGCGCCTGGGAAAGCCTCTTCGCCATAATGGAATGACAACTCAGTAATCAAAATCAGAACAAATCTAACGGCATGTGCACCAGGGAGTAAGGAGGGGGTTATGCTGAATATACCAGGGTCAGAAGGGCGGATGACCGTTGCATTATCAGATGCGAATCATTTTGTCCGCAACGCAATTTATACTTTATTACAGGAGCTGGATACGCAGGGGAAAATCAGCGTCTCGGTCAGAAATTATCCATTGCTGGAAAATACGCAGGAACAAAGTGATATCGACCTGGTATTCTGGTCCGGTCTGGAATCAGGCACCGGATATGGCTGTCTGGAATATGTCAAAGAGGCGCGGGAAAAATACCCAAAAATGGCAATCTGCATGTACTCACAACAGCCTGACTCCTCATTGTATATTCGTGGTCATATTGATGCCTGGCTCTCATTGAATGAACCCTTGTCGACATGGCGAAGCTATATCATGAAAGTGATCGATGCCAGCACCTGTTCACGCAAAAAAAATTCCGGTGAGTTTCCGTTAACGGAAAGTGAATGGGAAGTCCTTAAAGCCATTAAAGCGGGCGACTCTTTGCAGGATATCGCCGTAAAAACAGAAAACAGCTATCGCCGGGTCAGTGCATTAAAAAACTCGGCAATCCGTAAACTTGGGTTGCGCAATAAAACAGAACTGCTGTTATTTCTGACGCGTTAAGTTGTTGTGCGTTATTGATAGGAAAATGTCAGGCTGGCTAACGCGTTAGCCGTGCCTGGCACAATGGTCCCCTTACGTACATACCTCACCTGGAAAGGCAGCGAGACGGTTTGCGCCGTGGTAGTGGTGGTGATGTAAAACTGGTTGGCTGTGCCCGCTGCGGAACTATCCTGCCCCAGATGAAGAGGGCCTGTGCCATCGTAATAAAACGCTACTCCCAGCGCGCCGGCGGTTGAATCTAAGGTAAGGGCAACCGCGTCGCTGTTGTTTGACGGGTAACTTTGATCGCTCAGGACGGCGCTCAGGGAGATGCCGGCGTCGCAATCCAGAGTGACGTTAAATGCGCCGGCAGCAGCCATGCTGCCTACCGTGGGCAGTTGACGAATATCCACAGCACCCAGATTGACGCTTGCAGATTTGGTGATCACCACGCAGCCGGTCGCGGTGACGGTGATTGTGGTGGGGTTAATGATAACGCTGGCCGTTTTGGTTTCATTGTTGTATGCCGTGAGCAGCGCTGCGTTGATGGTCGGCGTGACATAAACCCCTGATACCAGCGGCTGTCCTGTTTTGATAAAGGTCACCTTGCCGGACCACCCCAGATTTTGCGCAAACCCGCTGGTGCCGTCTGCCGGATAGGTTTGCGTTACGCCGTTTTGCAATGGCATGTAGGCGCTGCCGTAAAAATCTTTCAGGCCAATAATGTAGCCAATGCCCGGAATGCCGGTTTCGAAGATGGTGTAGCTTTTGCCGTCGAGCGTTACGCTCATGCCGGTCGAGACAGTCCCGCTACCGGGTTCCATCGTGCCTTTGCTGCACAAAAAGACCAGCCCACACCAGAACACCTCCTGCACATCTGCAGTGGCGCTCCAGTTGCTGCCAATTACTTTACCCGGAACGATGGAGTTTGCCGGACCGGAGTAGGTCAGTGGGACAGGGGAGAGCACGATATCGGCGACCCAGTTCAATGCCCAGGCCTGGATGCTGAACAGAAAAGTGATTAAAAAAGTCAATGTCTTCATTGGTACTCCACAAGCCAGGTGGCCGTTGCTGATACATCCCCGGCGCCGACAGTGGACTGCGTGGCGATCATACGGGCATAAAATTTCATCTCTACGTCGCTGGCTCCTGCCTGTCCATAGAACTTAGTCTGCGTATTTAAAGGCACGAGCTGGTCGTCTGAGTCGAATAGCGCAAGGGCAACTCCACTTGCGCCGCCGGTGGTCGTTTTTAACCATTGTGCGTTGGCAGGGGCGGGCGTGCCGGTAAAGCGAACCTTTGCCCCGGTGAACGTTGGACCGCAGTTTTGAAGGCTCAGCGTGAACCAGGATTTCACATTGCCCATGCTGCCTGCTGTACGAAACTGTCCGGTGCTGATTGTGCCAAGAGGAACCGTCAGGGTCTTTGCATCTGCGGCAACGTCGCAGGTATTGCCAATGATGCTGCCGGTGATGGAAATTAAAACGTCGTACCCGTGGGCTGGGGCTTGCAGAAGAGAGCCCGCCAGCAGGGCGATTGCACAGAAACGTTTATTCATTGGCAATTCAGCTCCTGTGTGTAAAGGCCGGTCGCCGGATTGAAATGTTGGGGTTTCAGGTAATAAGAGGCCTGGCACTGCTTATCCGCCCCTTTTCCCCAGACGATTTTCAGCGTGCCGGACTCCGCTAAACCCGACATGTATAAGCTGCCGTTGTCGCCGACGATGCCGCTGTTTTGCTGGCGCTGGCTGATGGAGGCGAGGCTGCCAAAAGGCAGATCGCTCCGGCCGTGGCGGATAAAGAACATCGCTTTGAGCCCGGTCTGGGTTTTAATTTCCGCTCTGACGAGAGCGCCTTCTGTCGGCACCACGTTCACAATGGCATTTTCGATCTCGACGTTCTGCCCGGCGGTCGTGACGTCCATTTCAACCCGGTTCTGACGATAGGGTGAAGCCCAGGGGATAACGGCGTAGCCATGGCTGTCGGTGGTAACATTCGGGTTATTACGCAGCGAGGCGCCCTCGGCTCCCGGTGCTTTGACCAGAATGTTGGTGTTGCCTAATGGGCGGCTGAGCGTCACGCCTCCCTCATGAAGGACGATACCGCCACTTGCGCCATAGCTGATATTGCGGGACTGTGGCGAATAGCCGTAGCCCAGGTTGTAGTCACCTTTTCCGGTGGAATATTGCAGCGCGAGATTCCCGCCGTTTTCATTCTGCGAATTTATTCTCTGGCTGGCGCTGTAGAACAGACTTTTGTTGCCTGGCATGTAGCCACTAATACCCAGGTTATAAACCGCAGGTGAAGCACTGGGCTGTAGTACGGAGAAGTTTGCCCGCGTAGCGGCAGCGGGCGAGCCCAGCGGAACAGAAACGGCTAACGACAGGATGTTTTCCTTTTTCCCGCTGCCGAGTGAAGTGCTCCGCTGGTAGCTCAGGCCAAACGATAAACGCCGCCAGGTGCTGTTCCAGGCGAATTGAGTGCTTTCTGACGTCTGATTCGATTTCCACCAGGTTTGTCGTACCCAGGAGAGCGAAAGCGATCCTAAATCGCCCATCTGCTGAGATATCTCGAGCTGGTTTTTGGCTTTTTTGGCCCTGCTTAAATCGTAATAATTGTCGTATTGATAAGTGACGGTTCCGTCGCTGTTTGTCGTTTGCGGCGGGGCACCGCTTTTCATGGCCCGCCATGTGGTGTCGCTCAGGCTGTAAAAGCCTGCGGTTGAATAGCGCCAGGAATAAAAATTAAGCCGGGTGCCGTAATAGTTCAGCAATTTACTGTAACGAACCTGAACAGAATTACCTGAATAGAGATGACCATCGGCCAGTCGGCTGCGTGCGTGGGTAAGATCGACGGCATAAGCACCCACGATCCCCAGATTTTGTCCCGCGCCGATAGCCACCGCGCGGTAATCGGGCGTAAGCTGCGTGCCGCCGTACAGCGTCAGGTTATCGAATGTTCCCCAGTACGCCTCCCCCCAAAACAGCTGTGGCTCGTTCTGGTTACCAGCGGCCTGATATTTGCCTGCCCCTACGGCGTAATGAACCTGCCCCCGACGCAACATGTCAGGCACGCTTGCGAACGGCACGGTAAAATGCTGATTCTGGCCATTTTCCTCTTCAATGGTAACGTCCAGATCCCCCCCAAATGCCGTCGGGTACAGATCTTTCAGAATGAAAGGGCCGGGTGAAACCGTCGTCTGGTAGAGAATGTTGTTATTTTGCCGTACGGTCACGGTGGCATGGCTTTTGGCAATGCCTTTTACTTCCGGGGCGTACCCGCGCAGGCTGTCCGGCAGCATATTATCGTCGGAATTGAGCATAATTCCGCGCATGCCGACGGAGTCGAACAGCTTTTGAGAAGAGAGCACTTCCCCGACGGAAAGCTGGGAGTCCAGCGCTTTCAGATCGCGCTGAAGCCAGGTGCGTCCATGAGAAAAACCATCCGCCTGGCTTTTGGTCCAGGTGGAGTAGTCGCGTAAACGCCATGCGCCCCAGTTCAGCGCGCTGGAAAGCCCGATGAAAAGCTGTTCCGGAGCCTGCGCGTCATCACGCGAGCCGTTGATCACATAGTTCACCCATCCGGAGGTCAGCCCGTAGTCCCAGCTTTCTGGATTAACGTAGCCGCGCGGCAGGTTGACCATGTAGCGCTGGGGAACGTTAACTTGCAGCGTCATGGTTTTGTTGATGAATGAAAATGTGGCCTGGGGCAGGATATCTTCAAGAGACCAGAGCCCGGCTTGTTGCTGCTGAAACGCATTGGCGTCAGCAAGCTGTTTAAGATCGATTCCCAGCGCGCTGAGTTGCTCTTTGCTGAACTTAGGTGAAACGACCCCCTCCCTCATCGCGAAGGGAATGTCGGCGGTGAAAGCAAAATTATCGTTGATATAAATATTAACGTTGTAGTGACCCGGTGGAATTTCATTGCCGCTGCCGATCCACGAAAGATCGACGTTATTATCGACTTCGCCATTAATAAAGGCCGGGTTGAAGCGTAAATCACTTTCAGCAACGGCGTTATCCACCAGCAGAGTTAATGACGATGCCATAAAAATGATTTTAACTTTCATTTTAACCTGATTCATTTTGCGCGATTAAGTTAACTCAAAACTGCGGCTAAAAATGCACGTCCATCACCGGGGTTAATGCACCAAAATCGTTGATGGTTTGATAGCTAATGCGCTGTGCAGCCTGAAATTTTCCCGGGATTGTCGCTTCGCTTTTCGGCGCGATCATCACCGGTGCAACGCTCTTATTGTCAATACGGACATTTGTAGTGGTAATGTAAAAAGGTGTCGGGTTGCTAAAAGTGATTGTCCCGTTATGATTGTTTGCTTTTATTTTTGTATGGCTCTGAACAGCGCCTTCAGCAATACTCTGCGGGCGGTAAAAGAGCTTTATTCTGCTGGCAGACGCAAACTGCAATGTATTTTCAGATGTGGTGGTTTGCATCTGCGGAATCGCTTTCACCGTTATCCAGTAAAGCGTTTCCCGATCCTGAGTAAGTGGTTTTCCGGCAAACAGGACCTTCAGCATATTTTCACTGGCAGGCTTGAGCACGAACAGCGGCGGCGTAATAACAAAATCGCGTGAGGGCTGCCCCTGTTCGTTCTCTATCCATGACTGGATGAGAAACTGTGACTGCGAATCGGTGTTTCTGACTTCCAGTGAGGATTGTTTACTGTCGCTGGTGTAGATAAGACGCGTGGTTCCCAGCCCGACGCCCCCGGCGCGGGCATCAATGGCGCTGAATATCAGCAGAAGAATGAGTGAGTGAAAGCGTTTCATGAATGTCCTTATACTTAGCAATAATGAAGGCCCGCTCCCGGAACGGGCCTTTGTCATCAGGAATAGGTCAGGGTATAAGTGGCAACGGCGCTGGCATCACCTGCGGTGGCATCGCCCGCTGATGAGTAATATTTAGCGCTGAAGTTGAGTGTATTCTCGCCATCACGCAGGCTGGTGACGCTGGATGCGACGCCCAGTTTTACCTGAGCCCCGTCCTCATCATACAGACGGATAGCCACGTTTTGCGCCGTGGAAGCCCCGCCGTTGGAGCCTACAGCCAGGCTTGTGGGGTCAGCTTTATCGGGTGTGCCGCTGAAGGTAATCGCGACGCCCGTTGAGGTTTTGGTGTCACAACCCTGTAAAACGATGGCGAAGTTTTTAGCCGTAGCAGACTGGCTACCTGCGGTTTTCAAAGAAGCTGCGCGGATCTCGCCAAGCTCCACATTAATATCTGCGCTGTTGCTGCTGATGGCACATGCAGTGGTGACCACGCTGCCGTGAAAATTCACCGTGCCGCCACTGACTTCTGCAGCATGAACCGCACCTACGGCTGGTAGTAACAATAATAAGCTGATGGACAGCAAAGATTTAGTACGAATAAGCGAGTTCATGAAATTACCCTACATAATGGCATGATTAAATAGACATCTAATAAATAGATGTTTAGCTGGTAAGAAATACCAGTAAATCTGTTTTATTTCGAAGTCCCAGTTTTCTTATCGCCGAGGTTTTTAAAGCGCTCACCCGGCGATAAGGAATTTCTTCTTTGTGTGCAATATGGTGCATGGAAAAGCCACTTTTTATACCTTTTAATACTTTCCATTCGGCATGGGTTAGCGACATTCGCTGTGCGGGAAAGCGATTTAGCGTACCACGACGGTTTTCAAGTATTCTTTTTAATCTGTATTTCAGGGAGTAGATCGGTTCGTCCGTTGATAAGTAATCATCTACCGCACCGCATGCCCAAAAGTAAAGGCTGCTACACGCTGAATAAATACAGATAGTCATTCCTGGATACGTTTCTTTTAACTGCTGAAGATAACTAATGCAGTCATAACCCTGGATTCCTGATTTATTGTCAGAGATAAATAAAATATCGACGGCGGTTTGCGATAAAAAAAGATCGAGAACCTTTTGTTCACGAACCGACGCTCTAATATGGATGCGTGGGCTAATTTCCTGTATCAGGTTTGATAGTCCACCTCTGGCAAAATTATCCGCTCCCATGATCGCGACTGTTTTATTATGCCCAGGAGAAAATGCGGTAATCATCATCTTGCCCCCTCTGTTTGTGTTGTTAATGTGATTTTTTTTTACAAATAAATCAATGCTGCCTCGCAAAGACCTGTTTTTTAGTTTTTAATGCTGCTTGTTCTGTGTTTGTTGAAATTTTTGAATGTTATAGTAAGGTTTTGGCGCCTTTTTGTGGGGTTTTATACTGGTCTTGCCCGTTAAAAAATGCACCCTTTTTATTCACATCACGCTAACTTTCTTCGGAATAATCCATGGAAATTTCTTATTTTCCGTTAATTTCTGAGAGCCATGTCGCTGTTAGCACGAGCCGCAGATCTTTATATTGCCAAACACCGTGCCCTCCCGCTGATGGGCGGGTCATAATCGCAGGTGTCGAGTCAGGCTATTGTTTTTTAGCGGATTATTATCTACGCCTGTAGCATTAATCATCGTATTAACCGGCATCATTTTTCGAACGCTTGCTGCTATTGTCCTTTTCACTGTTCACATTCCCCTGAATGGCGTTTGTCCTGAGTTCTTTTTTGGATCTAAAAAGCGGGAAAGTAATCAAAATTAGTCAAACCTTAATCAAAAGTTCGAGGTTTTGACGCGGGCTGTAGCGTGACATCTGCCTGTTTCAGAAGATCTGAAACGCGTCTGTAACATCTCTTGCAAGGCGTTAACTTCTTGATTAGGAATCTTTTTAGATTTATAAGCTGTCTGATAGTATGGTTGGGAAAATTCCTAAAATAAGATGCGAACCGATGACTGTTATCTACCTGATCAATAACGTATTGTCATTTTCTCCAGCTGATAAATTACTGAAAAACATCGAAGAAAATATAAGCGCGAGCTTGCATACGCCCGCATCAAACTGTTTGCAGGCGTTGATCGAACGTCAGGGAGAAGTCATCAGGCAGGAAGAACTTTATAAGATTGGCTGGGGCGAAATTAAAGGTCCTTCAACGTCGCCCAGTGCTTATTATCAGTGCTTTGTTAACTTACGTAAACAGCTGAAGATCATTGGTTATGAAGCCGAGCTCGTTATCACTGTGCCCAAAGAGGGGATGAAACTTGATCCGGACGCTAGGATAACTGTGGTGGAAGTGAATCCGGAGCAGGACGTTTCTTCTTTATCTGTCTTTCCGCGCAGTCGGGTCATTACCTCATGGCTGAAAACCAATAAGCTGTTAACCACATTTATTATCGGGTTTTGTGTGGTCATGGTGAAGCTGGTATTCATTTCTTTTCATCGCCATGAATATGTGTCTCAGCGTTTTCGTCCTGTAAATGCGCTACCGGCATGTCTTTTACTAAAAAAGGATGCCGACATATCGACGGAAGAGGCCGTGGACATCATTCATTCATACAAAATTATGTGCAGCAGCGATAAACCGGTCTATATCAGCGTAACTCCTGGTAAGCTGACGGGTATTCAATGTGACAAGGAGTTAAAACGCTGTACTTCATTTACCGAGATATCCCATTATGAATAAATTTATTAGTGCCGTGATGCTTGCCGCATTGTATGCATGTCCCGCTGTTGGGGCGGTGAAAGTTATAGACTGCAATATTATCCATAAATTACATCATGGTAACGATACTGTATCTGTAACCTACAAGCTACATATGGCGAAAAATAGTGGAACGGTGGTTATGCAAGGCGTTTTTGATGAAGGGAATAAAAAATCAGTTATCAGCCGGCAGGTATTGTTTCATTATAAGTCGATAGATGATACAGGCTATCAGCTGACGTCCGATAAAATCATTTCGTTTTCAGGTGAGACGGTGCATCCTGAATCGATGAGAATGCACTATCCCCTCTTTTTCCTGAAGGGAGGAATGCAACTGTTTATGAGTATTCGCGAATTTTCGCCATACAGCCTCGCGATCAGTTTTGTATCTGATGTTTTATTTATTTGCTCCAAACCCTGAGAGTAATCAATTGCCAGGACAGGCTACGGTTGTTTAAATATAAACTTTGGTGTTGAGTTGCCCGGAGAGGAAATATCGCCGTTACGAAGTTTGGTATTTTTCACTGGTACGGTAAACTGACGAAGATAAAAACAATTGGCGGCACTACGCTACACTTTGTCTGACTTAAGCAGCAGGCATAATGGGGTCTGTACCCGAATTCACGTCTCCTGGTTACCGAATGAAAAAACTCAAAAAAGCCTCTTCGCCTTCTAACGTTCTGCGCTATCTGTGGGGGTCTGCAACGGCAACCCTTGTGTTGACGTCGATTCTCTCGTGGTGGCTACTTTCCGGCTCCTGGCAGGCCTGGAACAGCGCCAGAAATGACGTACTTCAGTTCGACAACTTCTATCTTGTTTTGCAGGTTTCCAATGACCTGGCAAGCGAACGGGCCTTTTCTAATGAGCTGGTGCTGAGTCCGCAGGCATCGAAAGCAAAAACCTGGCAGGCGCTGCAGGAAAGCCGACAGATTACCGATAGCGATCTGCAAAAGGTGCCCGCCAATCTGCTGTCGCAGGCGCTGCTGACGGCCACGGTTGAGCAACTGAAGCGCTCGCGTCTGAGCGTCAATTTCTATCAGGACAGGGTGCTCCAGGATCCGGTCGAAGCCCAGCGGGCTATCAATGCGATGGTGGAGGCGACGGATTTCTATCATGAAGCGCTGTTTCAGCACACGTCTGAATTTTTGCTGCTCGAACCGTCAGCGCTCGGGCCGATTCTGCGTGCTCAGGCGCTCGGCGAGCTTCGCGATGCCACGGGGCGCCTGGGTTCCCAACTGCTGATCCCGCTGGCAACCCGCACGCCAATTCCGTTGCATAACGACGAGGCGCTGAGCCGTGGAATGGAGCGGATTAACGTTCTGTGGTGGCTTCTTCGCACCCAGGGTGACGAGGCAGGGTATTTACCTGGCTTCCAGAAGCAGCTGGAAAACACTCGTCAGCAGTTCGAAGAACAGGGCGTGAGGCTGATCAAAATGCTTCATGCGGAGAGTGGTAATGGCGAGGCTTATAGCGTGGATGCGGAAAGTTTTGCCATGCGCTATCACGCCAGCCTTAGTTCCTTTGATGATCTGCTCAATACCTATTTGACAGGCGTGAAAAAACATTACGTTCATGCTCAACAGAAGGCCCTGCTGCATCTGGTCATGGTGATAGCGATCCTGATTTTGCTCTGCCTGCTGACCTCCGGGCTGATCTACTACATCCGCACCCGCGTGCTGCAGCCTATTTTGCGACTCAACCAGATAGCAACGGGGATCATCGCGGGCGATCATCAGGATGCCCTGATGGATGAAAGCACGGCGAAAGAAGTTCAGGAGCTCTTCTCGTCGCTGGGCACGCTCGGCAATAAGCTGCGCGAGCAAACACACCTGAGTAAAAAGCTACAACGTCAGTCGGAAGAAGATCCGTTGACGCACCTCTTTAACCGCCGGGCGTTCGATGCGCTTGCGGGGAATTTACTGCTTAAAGCAAGTCAGGCAACCCCGGCCTGGTTGATAATGATCGACGTCGATCGCTTCAAATCCATTAACGATACCTGGGGCCACCCAACCGGTGACAAGGTGCTGGTGGCGCTGGCCGCCACCCTCAAAAAATTCAGCCGACCTGGCGACGTGATTGCGAGGCTGGGCGGGGAGGAGTTTGCCGTGATGTTCCTCGCCCCTGGTCATCAGGATGTGATGGGCTACACCAGCCGCATTCAGAATGAAATTCGCAGGCTGCGCTTTGCAGGGCCGAAAGGGGAAGCGTTTTCGATTACCGCAAGTTTTGGCGTGACGTCCGGCTGGCAGCGAGAGCTGGGCGATATGCTTGCCGAAGCCGATGCGGTGCTGTACGAAGCGAAAAACAGCGGACGGGATAAAATCTGCGGCCTGCCCACCTCACATGCCTGAAGGCGGGGCCGGGACGTTTTGTAGGCCCGGTAAGGCGTAGCCGCCAGCGGGCAATCTGAGCCACCAGGCGTCACTCTTTAGTGGTCAAGGAAGACGTAGTTTTCCCAGCTCTTCATTCGAATTAAAACCTTACGTATCAGCGACAGCTCCTTGAAGTGGCCGGAATAGACGGCGATTTCGACCTGCGTCCCCTGCGTCCCCTGCGGCAATGCATAGCCTTTCAGGCGCGGGTCGGTGGCTTTCACCTTCACCATCACGCGACCCTGGCCGGCCAGATCTGCCGTTGTCAGCAGTTTCCCCTGCGCCTGGAACTGGCTTTCACCGATGGCGGGCAGCACTTCCACCACTTCGCCGCTGAATACGGTGCCCGGAATGGACGGGAACAGCAGCTCCGCCTTGTAGCCTGGTTTCAGGCGCTGAACTGAATTCTGGCGGAAGGCCGCCACGTAGCTGTTTTGCGAGTCGGCATCCACAGGGATAAATGTCATCACGGGTGCAAGGCCGAGCGCCGTGGACATGTTGCCCTCACGCAGGGCGACGTTGCTGACATAACCTGCCGAAGGTGCGCGAACGACCGTGTTTTCCAGACGGAACTCAGCTTCACGCAGCTGGGCCAGCAGCGAGGCGACTTTGGTATTCTGGCCGTTCACGACCGAGTTCAGGTTATTTTTTGCCTGCTCCAGTTTTGCCCTGGCGGCGATCACGGCGGCATCGGTGGCTTTATACGTCTGGCGACGGGTGTCGACCATCTGATCGGAAAATGCGCCTTTGGCGTGGCCTTCGTTGTAACGGGTGTATTCCCGCTGCGCCTTGTCCCTGTCGGCGATGGCTTTATTGAGATCGGCCCCGGCCTGATCGACACCTGCATCCAGAGAAAGCGCATCCTGGCTTGCCGCTTTTACCTGTGCTTTCAGGTCGTCTACTTTCGCCTGGGCCAGCGTCGGATCGATGCGGAACAGTACGTCGCCTTTCTGCAGCAGGGTGTTGGGTTTGACCGGCACGTCAATGACGCGCCCGCGGTTTTGCGACACAATCGGTACCGTGCGGTAGGCCTGTTTACCTATATCGCTGAACGGATAGTTGTAATTCATTACCAGAATGATCAGGGAAATAAAGATAATCCCGCCGAGCACCGCAGTGGGCACGGTCCACTTATTCAGGGGAATACGAAAAACCTTGAAAATAATGACGCAGAATGCGGCATAGCAGAGCAGTAATAACGTTTCCATTATTGTTCCCTCTTCGCGACAGTGGACGCAGGTGCCATCGCAGACGAGGCTTTAAGCTGATTAATTTCGTTTTTTAAAGCATCCATCTGAATCAGCAGATGGTTCATCTGAAGATGGACAGCCTGCTGATCTTCACTGATGCGATGCATGCCCCAGCCACGGTCTTCACGCCACAGCGTGGCCCAAATCCACAGGAAGGGCCACAGCGCATGCAGGGTGAATAAGCTTACCCAGCCTGCGTAATGAATGGCATCCTGATGAGGATGGTTACGTTTTTTCGCGATGTCATAAGGAATATCGTGGATGGCGATAATTCCGTAAAAGAAAACGATCAGCACTACGCTCAGAATGGCCAGTGCAACATAGTCCAGGGTCATGCTTAAACACTCCAGGGCGTTAGCAAAAATGCAAAATGTACAGGGTGAAAATCACCGTCAGAATAAAGAAGACCATAAAAGTCTGGAGCGGACAAACTCGCATTTATATAAAAATAAATTTGGAACCGTCGGGGCGAGGGCGTTGTTTTATTTAAAAATAAATTTAGCGGAGGGGGAAATAAAAAAACGCCTTCGGGAGTAAGGTGTTTGCGCTGAGGCAAAAGGGTGATATTTCACCTTTGAATCAGGCTTTTGTCTGACGGCGCGAGTGAGGCGAGGGCGACATGCTGAAAGAAAGTGATACAGGAGGCTATTATGGCCTGGCGACCCTTTCTCTTTCTTATTACCACCGCATCCCCACAGCTTTCACGCCGTCGTGGAAAACTGACGCTGGTGCGCTAAATGACTAAGCTTTGCCGTTTTTTTTCTAAAAACGGATTGGCATTAGCCAGAATTTTTAATTCCTTTATCAAACTTCTGCTGCCAGAAATACTGCGCCCATAACCACAAGGGGAGCAGACACCATGGCACGCACTTCGCAGCTTTCAATCCTGGCCGCACTGGCCTTCATTGCCTTTCAGGCGCAGGCGGTCAACGTCACCGTCGCTTATCAGACTTCCGCTGAGCCCGCCAAAGTTGCGCAGGCAGATAACACTTTTGCCAAAGAGAGCGGGGCGACCGTCGACTGGCGCAAATTCGACAGCGGCGCAAGCGTTGTGCGCGCCCTGGCCTCCGGCGATGTGCAGATCGGCAATATCGGTTCCAGCCCTTTAGCGGTCGCGGCAAGCCAGCAGGTGCCAATTGAAGTTTTCCTGCTCGCCTCTCAGCTCGGTAACTCCGAAGCGCTGGTGGTGAAAAAGAACATCAGCAAACCAGAAGACCTGATCGGCAAACGCATCGCGGTGCCGTTTATTTCCACCACGCATTACAGCCTGCTGGCGGCGCTTAAGCACTGGGGCATCAAACCGGGCCAGGTACAGATCGTGAACCTTCAGCCGCCCGCTATCATTGCCGCCTGGCAACGAGGAGATATTGACGGAGCCTACGTCTGGGCGCCTGCGGTGAATGAGCTGGAGAAAGACGGGACGGTGCTGACCGATTCGGCCCAGGTCGGGAAGTGGGGCTCGCCAACGCTTGATGTGTGGGTGGTGCGCAAAGACTTCGCCGAGCAGCATCCTGACGTGGTGAAGGCCTTTGCCCGCAGCGCAATCGAGGCGCAGCGGCCGTACATTGATAACCCGCAAAGCTGGCTCGAGCAGCAGGAGAATCTGCAAAAGCTCTCGAAGCTGAGTGGCGTGCCGGAGAGTGACGTCGCCGGGCTGGTGAAAGGCAATACCTATCTGACCGCTTCCCAACAGGCGCAGCAGCTTAACGGCCCGGTGAATAAAGCCATTGTCGATACCGCGCAGTTCCTCAAAGAGCAGGGCAAAGTGCCCGCGGTCGCCGCAGATTACAGTCAGTACGTGACCGATAAATTTGTGAAGTAACGGAGGTCGCCATGCTGCAAATTTCCCATCTGAGTGCGCAATATGACGGCAAACCGGTGCTGAATGACATTTCGCTGAACGTCGATCGCGGTGAGCTGCTGGTGGTGCTGGGGCCGTCAGGCTGCGGTAAAACCACGCTGCTGAACCTGGTGGCCGGTTTCACGCCGTATCACTCCGGCAGCATCGTGCTGAACGGTGAGCCGGTTCGCGGGCCGGGTGCAGAACGCGGCGTGGTGTTTCAGAACGAAGGGTTGCTGCCGTGGCGAAACGTGCAGGATAACGTGGCCTTTGGCCTCCAGCTCGCGGGCGTGGGCAAGCCAGAGCGGCAGGAAATTGCCCGGAAGATGCTGAAGAAAGTCGGGCTCGAAGGGGCGGAGAAACGCTTTATCTGGCAGCTTTCCGGCGGCCAGCGCCAGCGCGTCGGGATTGCCCGCGCGCTGGCGGCAGACCCACAGCTGTTGCTGCTCGATGAACCTTTTTGCGCGCTGGATGCGTTTACCCGCGAGCAGATGCAAACGCTGCTCCTGCGCCTGTGGCATGAGACAGGCAAACAGGTGCTGCTTATCACCCATGACATTGAAGAAGCCGTGTTTATGGCCACCGAACTGGTGCTGCTTTCCGCCGGGCCGGGCAGCGTGACGGAGCGGCTGTCGCTCGATTTTTCCCGCCGATTCGTGGCCGGGGAATCCTGTCGTAGCATCAAATCCGATCCGTCGTTTATCGCCCAGCGTGAATACGTGCTGAGCCGCGTCTTTGAACACCGGGAGGCTTTCTCATGAGCATTGTGGCGAACGATAAACTCCGCCGCCGCCTGGCGTGGCGCTGGCGATGGCCGCTGTCTCGACAGTTGACGATTGGCTTTGTCACGCTGGCGTTCCTGCTGGCGCTGTGGTGGGCGGTAACGGCATTACAGCTGATTGCGCCGCTGTTTCTGCCGCCTCCTGGCGCGGTTCTCCACAAACTGCTGACGATCGCCGGGCCGCAGGGGTTTATGGATGCGACCCTCTGGCAACACCTGGCCGCCAGCCTGACGCGCATTTTGATTGCACTTGCTGCGGCGACGCTGATAGGGATCCCGGTCGGGATTGCGATGGGGCTGAGCCCGACCGTGCGGGGGATTTTCGATCCGCTGATTGAGCTGTACCGCCCGATCCCGCCGCTGGCCTATCTGCCGCTAATGGTTATCTGGTTTGGTATTGGTGAAACCTCAAAAATCCTGCTGATTTATCTGGCAATTTTCGCTCCGGTGGCAATGTCGGCACTGGCTGGCGTGAAAAGCGTGCAGCAGGTAAGGCTGCGGGCTGCGCAGTCGCTCGGGGCCAGCAGGGCGCAAATCTTATGGTTTGTTATTTTGCCGGGTGCTCTACCGGAAATTCTTACCGGGCTGCGCATTGGGCTTGGCGTGGGTTGGTCGACGCTGGTGGCGGCAGAGCTTATCGCCGCCACGCGGGGCCTTGGGTTTATGGTGCAATCCGCCGGTGAGTTTTTGGCCACAGACGTGGTGCTGGCCGGCATCGCGGTGATTGCGATTATCGCTTTCGTATTAGAGCTGGGCCTGCGCGCGCTGCAACGCCGCCTGACGCCGTGGCATGGAGAAATAGCATGAGTGAACGACTGAGCATTACCCCGCTGGGGCCGTTTATCGGCGCCCAGGTGGCGGGGCTCGATTTAACCCGCCCGCTGAGCGACAACCAGTTTGAACAGCTGTACCACGCCGTACTGCGCCATCAGGTCGTTTTCCTGCGCGAACAGCCGGTAACGCCTCAGCAGCAGCGTGCCCTGGCGCAGCGCTTTGGCGATCTGCATATTCACCCGGTTTACCCGCACGCCGTGGGCGTCGAAGAGATTATCGTGCTGGACACCCACGACAATAACCCACCGGATAACGATAACTGGCACACCGACGTGACCTTTATTGATACGCCGCCCGCCGGGGCGATTCTGGCGGCGAAGCAGCTGCCGGAAACCGGCGGTGACACGCTCTGGAGCAGCGGTATTGCCGCTTACGAGTCGCTTTCTGCACCACTGAAGGCGTTGCTGAGCGGCCTGCGGGCCGAGCATGACTTTCGTAAATCGTTCCCCGAATGGAAGCACCTGAAGTCTGAGGAAGAACATCAGTGCTGGCTGAACGCAGTGGCTAAAAATCCGCCGCTGCTGCATCCGGTGGTGCGCACGCATCCGGTCACCGGCAAACAGGCGCTGTTCGTCAACGAAGGGTTTACCACGCGGATTGTGGATGTCACGGAGAAAGAGAGCGAGGCGCTGCTCGGGTTCCTGTTCGCTCACGTCACGAAGCCGGAGTTTCAGGTGCGCTGGCGCTGGCAGGAAGGGGACGTGGCTATCTGGGATAACCGCGTCACGCAGCACTACGCCAACGCCGATTACCTGCCGCAGCGGCGCATCATGCACCGCGCGACGATTCTTGGTGATAAGCCTTTCTTCCGCGTGTCATAACGATGCCGGGTGGCGGTTTACGGAATAGCAACTGTAGGCCGGATAAGCGTCAGCGCCATCCGGCAGCATTACAAATGCGCTTCGATATAACGCTGATACCGGCTCGCTTTCAGGTAGCTCAAGTCAACCAGCACCAGCCCGTCGATGCAGTGGTTAAAGGCCGGATCGCTGCCAAAATCAATAAACTGCACGCCACCGGGCTCGCATAGCTCCGAATATTGCTTGTACAGCGGCGGGATGGCGCAGCCGAGATTGTTGAGTAGCGACTTCAGGCGGGTGAGGTCCTCGGTGTAATCTTCACCGCCGAACTGCGCCAGCACGTCCGGCAGCGAGGCAGGGTAAGGGCTGCGTGACACCGCCAGCGGGTGGCTTGCCGGGAACCAAAGACGATAAAAGGCGACCAGCAAATCGCGAGCCGCAGGCGGTAAGCCGCCGGAAATCGATACCGGGCCAAACAGATAGCGGTACTGCGGATAGCGCGCCAGATAAGCCCCGATGCCGGACCATAAGTAATCCAGCCCGCGACGTCCCCAGTAGCGCGGCTGAATAAAGCTGCGGCCAAGCTCAATGCCCTGCTGCAGAACATCATCCATCTTCTCATCGTAGTGAAACAGGCTGTGGCTGTAGAGGCCGTCTATCCCGCGCTTTTTTATCTGCTGTGCGGTGGGCATAAAGCGGTACGCGCCGACGATCTCCAGATCGGCTTCGTCCCACAGGATCAGATGCAGATAGTCATCATCATAGCGGTCCAGATCGCGGCGTTTGCCGCTACCTTCACCTACCGCGCGAAACGCGATTTCCCGCAGCCGACCCAGCTCGCGCAGCAGTGGTGCATCCTGATGGACGTCCTGCCGCTGCCAGAGATAGATGGCTTTTCCGTCGGCGGTGGTGCCAAGACACTCGGCATTCGCCAGCTCCCGCCGCAGCAGGGCACGATCTTCAGGCCGCCCGATGGCGCTTTCCGTTCTGAATTTCCCCGGCAGCCCTTTGCCCAGCAGCTGCACGTGCTGGCGGCAGCGCTTCGCCTGCTCTTTTGACGCCAGCTGCGGCTGATACCAGCTTTCCCACGGAATGCGCTCGCCGAGCGTTACCGGCAGGCTGGAGTGGCGGCGGCGGAACATCTGCTGCATCAGCAGCAGCATCGAAAACGTCGGCGACAGCCAGGTTGTTGCGTAAAACAGCGGGCTGTTGTGGGCGTGGATAAACGCCGGCAGCAGCGGCACGCGGAATTTCTCCGCCAGCCTGATAAACCCCGGATGCCAGTGGCCGTCGGCGATGCCCCGGCGCGTCAGTCGCGACACTTCCCCCGCCGGGAAGAAAATCAGCACGCCACCGCTTTGCAACTGTTGCTCCATCAGGCCCAGAGAGGATTTGCGCGTGCGGCCATTGATGTTATCTACCGGAATAAACAGGCCGCTTAGCGGTTCCAGATGGGTGAGCATCCGGTTGGTGACGACTTTGACGTCGCGGCGCACGCGCGAGACGGCGTACAGCAGCGCTAAACCGTCCAGCGTACCGGTGGGGTGGTTGGCGATGACGACCAGCGGGCCATGTTCGGGGATATTTTCCAGTTCGCGAGGGGCAATGTCACAGCAGATATGCAGATGTTCCAGCACCTGTTCGACCATATCCAGCCCGCGAAGGTGCGGATGATCTGCGGCAAACTGCTGAAACTCCTTTTCGTACAGTAGCTTTTTGAGCAGGCTTTTTTGCCAGGGGGCAGGCGTTGCCTGCGGCCAGAGATCGTCGAGGACATTGTCGAGACTAAACATAGCGGCTCCTTTTTCCGTCCTGATGACGAAAGTAGGCGCGCGGCGTGACGGTTACGTGTCAGCGAGATGATGTTTTGGGGATGGAAATTCGCCCGGCAGGGAGCGCCGGGCGTGAAGGATTAACGCAGGATTTTCTTCTCGGCCAGATCGAGGGAGAAGTAGCTGAAGATCAGATCGGCACCGGCGCGCTTGATGGCGCCAAGGCTTTCCAGCACCACTTTCTCTTCGTCGATGGCGCCCGCCTGGGCGGCAAATTTGATCATCGCGTATTCGCCGCTCACCTGGTAGGCGCCAATCGGCAGCTCGGTGCGTTCACGGATATCGCGCAGAATGTCGAGATAGGCCCCTGCCGGTTTCACCATCAGGCAGTCTGCGCCCTGGGCTTCGTCCAGTAGTGATTCACGAATCGCTTCGCGGCGGTTCAGCGGGTTCATCTGATAGGTCTTACGGTCGCCTTTCAGCGCCGTGCCAGCGGCTTCGCGGAAAGGGCCGTAGAACGATGAGGCGAACTTGGTAGAGTAGGACATGATAGCAGTATCGGTGAAGCCTGCCGCATCCAGCGCCTGGCGAATCGCCTGCACCTGGCCATCCATCGCCGCCGACGGCGCAATGAAGTCTGCACCTGCCGCCGCCGCAACAACGGCCTGCTTGCCGAGGTTCGCCAGCGTTAAGTCGTTGTCCACGCCGTGGTCGCACAGCACACCGCAGTGACCGTGCGATGTGTATTCGCAGAAGCAGGTGTCGGACATGACGATCATCTCCGGCACGGCCTGCTTGCAGATGCGGGACATGCGCGCCACCAGACCGTCTTCCTTCCAGGCATCGCTGCCGGTGGCGTCGGTGTGGTGCGAGATACCGAAGGTCATCACCGAGCGAATACCGGCGTTGGCGATGCGTTCAATTTCACGGGCGAGATGTTTTTCCGGGATGCGCATGACGCCAGGCATGGCCTCAATGGCCTTGTAATCGTCAATCTCTTCTTCAACGAAGATCGGCAGCACCAGATCGTTCAGGGTCAGGGATGTTTCTTCAAACATGGCGCGCAGCGCAGCTGATTTGCGCAGGCGGCGAGGGCGTGTGATCAAATCTGTCATGATAGGCCTGAAGGTAATGGGACAATTGAGTGAGTTTACCCGATCGACCGGGCGTTTGTTTCACTATCGTGGTGGTTATGGCACAGAGGAGAAGAGATAAGGGTAAACGGATCTCGGTGACCGTTTACCCTTTAAGAACTCAGGATCAGGAGGCTGGTACAACCTGTGGCGTGTTGCCGCTCAGCTCAGAGACCAGATCGTTAATACCATCGCTCATATTCACAAAGCGGGTCAGCGGAGAGCGGGTAACGACCACGAACGCACCGATATTATGCTGCGGGATCATCGCCATATAGGTGATAAAACCGCCGCCGCCGCCCGTTTTCTGAATGATGCCCGGACGGCCATTTTTCGGCGCCATATAAACCCATCCCATTCCGAGCGCATCGGCTTTACCGGGCACGTCCATCCCGATAACGCGGGTGAGCTGGCTGCGCTGATAGATAAGCGTCTGCATCCGGTCGGCCTGTGGGTTACGGGTATAGAAATCAGAAGAGAGGAACTGCTGCATCCAGCGCATCATATCGCCCGGCGTGGAGTAGACGCCGCCGCTGCCAATGGCCGCCAGCGTGTTATCGCAGGGGCTTGCTCCTTTTTCAGCGACCATCAGACGCTGACACTGATCCGGTGACGGCGTAAACGTGGTGTCCTTCATGCCCAGCGGACGGGTGATTTGTTCCTCAAACAGCTGCGGATATGGCTTGCCCGCCGCGGTGCTCAGCGCATCTGCCAGCAGATCAAACGCGAGGTTGGAATAGGCGGCCTGGGTGCCCGGTGCTTTCGTCAGTTTCGCCGTGGTCAGCCAGTTCCAGCGCTGATTGTGCGTGGGCCAGGTGAAGACCACACGGTGGGCTGCGCCGCCGGGCTGTTCGCGTGGCAGGCTGCTGGTGTGGGTTGCCAGATTCACCAGCGTGATAGGTGTGCCCTGATAAGTCGGCACGCTTGCGCCAGGCGGGGCGTATTTACTCAGCGGATCGTTAAGCTTGACCACGCCCTGATCCAGCAGCTTCACCAGCATTTCGCTGGTCATCAGCTTACTTAACGATGCGATGCGGATAACGGAATCCAGTTGAGGATGCACGTTGCTGCCGGGACGCGTCTCGCCAAAGCTGCGGAAAACTCGCTGATTGCCGTCAATCACTACCAGCGCCATGCCCGTTGCACCGCTGCCGTAATAGATGTGGTTGGCGTAACGATCGACGATGTCAGAAGCAAAAACCGGATCCGGAGAGGTTTGTGCGGCCTGGGCCGCAGGCAGCGAAGCAGCACACAGCGCCGCCAGGAAGAGCAGACTACGTTTCAAGGAAAGCATCCATGAATTGAAATGAAAAGATAATGCGTATTTATACTATTAAACGGCCGCTTGCAAAGCGCCTTTCTGCGGGATTGCGGCAGGAAAAACGTAACGACGGGTAAATATGAATATTTTTCCAGCGAGTGTTTGCGTGCTTCTGTGAACTCGCGCGTATGATACCCTCAACCTTCACAGACAGTTACGGAGCAAAAGATGTCAGATAAGCGCGTTGTCATGGTCGTGGATATGCAAAACGGCGTTTTCGCTACGCCTCGCCGTCAACAGCAGGCGTGCGTGGCAAAAGTGAATCAGCTTACTCAGGCGGCTGACCGCGTTATTTTTATTCAGCACGAGGAAGAGGGCGGTCTTGAAGCAGACAGCGACGGATTTGCGCTATTGCCGGACCTGCTGAGGCCGGACAACGCCCTTTACGTGACGAAAACGGCCTGTGATGCGTTTTATCAGACGACGCTCGAACAGGTCCTGGCCGCCCATGAGATTACCGGGTTTGTGATGTGCGGTTGTGCAACAGATTATTGCGTCGATACCACGCTGAAGGTCGGGGCCAGCAAAGGCTACCGGATTACCGTCGCGGAAGATGCGCACACCACGGCAAACCGGCCAGCCGCCGAGGCCGAAACGCTCATTGCTCATTACAATGACGTCTGGCGTACGTTGACCGTTCCCGGTAATCCCGTCAGCGTGAAACTCGTGGAAACAATTGTGAAGCAATGGCAGGCGAACTAAGCCTGTACCGTCTGGTCAGATTCAACGGTTTGAATGCGTTTCACTTTTGCCGTGGTGGCTGCCGCGGCGATTTTGGTGGTACACAGCAGCAGTGAAAAACGATAAGAATTCAGCAGGAGAGTAGGTATGTTTAAGTCTTTTTTCCCCAAACCGGGGCCGTTCTTTTTGTCGGCTGCCATTTGGGCGCTTATTGCGGTGATTTTCTGGCAGGTGGATGGCGGTAAGTGGCTGCTGAACCTGGCGGGTGCAAAGGGCGATGTGCCGATTGGCGCCTCCCGATTTGTGTCGATGGATTACCTTGTCTTTTATGCTTACTACCTGTTTGTGGTGGGCGCCTTCGCACTGTTCTGGTTCCTGTACAGCCCGCACCGCTGGCAGATCTGGTCGGTCTGGGGGACTGCCCTCATCATTTTTGTCACCTGGTTCCAGGTTGAAGTCGGTGTGGCGATTAACGCCTGGTATGCGCCTTTTTACAACATGATCCAGGAAGCGATGGCCACCCCGCATAAGATCAAAATTGAACAGTTTTATCAGGAACTGAATGTCTTCTTATGTATCGCCCTGATCGCCGTGGTGATTGGCGTATTGAGTAACTTCTTTATCAGCCATTACGTGTTCCGCTGGCGTACCGCAATGAACGATCACTATATGGCGCACTGGTCACGTCTGCGCCACATCGAAGGTGCCGCTCAGCGTGTGCAGGAAGACACCATGCGTTTTTCCTCGACTCTTGAGGACGTTGGTGTGGGCTTCATCAATGCCATCATGACGCTGATTGCTTTCTTACCGGTGCTGGTTGCGCTATCGCCAAACGTGAAGGATTTGCCGATTGTCGGCTCCGTGCCTTACGGTCTCGTCTGGGCGGCTATCATCTGGTCAGTGATGGGGACCGGACTTCTGGCTGTGGTCGGTATCAAACTGCCTGGCCTGAATTTCAAAAACCAGCGCGTGGAAGCCGCCTACCGTAAAGAGCTTGTGTATGGCGAGGATCATGCGGATCGCGCCACGCCGCCAACGGTTAAAGAGCTGTTTACCGCCGTGCGTAAGAACTATTTCCGCCTCTATTTCCACTACACCTATTTCAATATTGCGCGCATTTTGTACCTGCAGGCGGACAACGTTTTCGGTCTGTTCCTGATGTTCCCGTCCATCGTTGCGGGCACAATTACCCTCGGCCTGATGTCGCAAATTAACAACGCTTTCAGTCAGGTGCGCGGTTCGTTCCAGTATCTGATTAGCTCCTGGACGACGCTGGTGGAACTGATGTCCATCTACAAGCGTCTGCGCAGCTTCGAGCGTGAACTTGATAATAATCCCGAGCAGGAAGTGACAAGCTCATTCAGCTAATACAAGGATGCCCGATGGCGACAGCCACATCACGTAAGGGTTCGATTTCACTGACGCTGCTCGCTGGCGTCATTCTGGCAGGCTGTACCAGCCAGAAGCCGGTGATGAAAGCGGGGGAAAAGCCGGTGGATGTCGCCGCGGTGGTCAGGCAGAAAATGCCCGCCGGCGTAAAAGACAGAGAAGAGTGGGCGCAAAGCATCGCGAAGGCGTTCGAAAGCCAGAAGCTCGCGCCTACCGAAGAGAACGTCTGCTCGGTGCTGGCTGTGGCGCAGCAGGAGTCGAACTATCAGTCCGATCCTGCGGTGCCGGGCCTGAGCAAAATAGCCTGGCAGGAGATAGACCGCCGGGCCCAGAAGGTGCATGTTCCGTTATTTGTGGTGCACACCGCCCTGAAGATCTCGTCGCCGAACGGCAAATCCTACAGTGAGCGCCTGGATACGGTGAAAACCGAAAAGCAGCTCAGCGCTATTTTTGATGATTTCATCGGCATGGTGCCCATGGGGCAGACGCTGTTTGGTTCGCTCAATCCGGTGCATACCGGCGGCCCGATGCAGGTCAGCATTGCGTTCGCCGAGGCGCATCAAAAAGGCTATCCGTGGAAAATGGAAGGCACCGTGCGTCAGGAAGTGTTCTCTCTGCGCGGCGGGCTGTGGTTCGGGACGTATCACCTGCTTAACTATCCGGCGAGCTACAGCGCGCCGCTGTATCGTTTTGCTGATTTTAACGCCGGCTGGTACGCGAGCCGCAATGCTGCTTTCCAGAATGCGGTCAGCCGGGCAAGCGGGGTGAAGCTGGCGCTGGACGGCGATCTGATTCGTTATGACAGCGATGAGGCGGGTAAAACCGAGCTGGCGGTGCAGAAACTGGCCTCGCAGCTTGGCCTGAGCAACCGCGAAATTCATCAGCAGCTGCAAAAGGGCGACAGCCAGGATTTTGAAGAGATGGCGCTCTATAAGGGCGTTTATCGACTGGCGGAAGCGAAAACCGGGAAGGCGTTAGCGCGAGAAATGCTGCCGGGGATCCAGCTTGAGAGCCCGAAAATCACTCGTAACCTCACCACGGCATGGTTTGCGAAACGGGTCGACGATCGTCGGGCCAGCTGTATGGCGTCAGGTCAGAAGTAGCGACGCCAGCGCAGGAAGAGTGCAATTACGCCGAGTACGGCGCAGCCTGCCAGAAAAGGTATCAGTCCAAACAGCGTGCCGACGGCGAAACCGATTTCAATCCGCGGGCGGCCGCTGTCCTGAACCTGCATCAAATGTTCGTACACGCCTGGGGCGTGAACCAGCAGATTGAGCACCTGCGCACCCGCCCAGAAGCAGAGCAGCACAAAAAGCGCATACGCGACGTTACCCGGCGCGGAGGATCTCCTTTTTCTCCCGGCCATAATCGACCTGGATAAGGTGAATTCAGTCATAACAACCTCCTGATACAACTTGCGCGCTGACTGCGTCAGGCATTTTGTTTTAGTGCTGGCCTCAGCCAGGCTCTGTTGCAGTGAGTCTGACAGCAGATAGCGATTGTCAATATCAGATTCGTGGTAATTTACGCCAGGTAATATTCCTAAAGGGGAATTTTTTAGCCGCGATCACAAAGTGGCCCGCAACGGAACCTGATGATGTTAAATATTTGCTAAGTGCCGCGCAGACTGCGGCCCGGGAATGTGCGACGATAGCGTTTTCTCATACGGAGTGGTTATGAAACTGCCTGATAAAATTCGCCGCGACTGGCATTACTATGCCTTTGCCATCGGCCTGATTTTTATCCTGAACGGCGTCGTCGGGCTGTTGGGATTTGAAGCGAAGGGCTGGCAAACATATGCCGTTGGGCTGGTGACATGGGTGATTAGCTTCTGGCTGGCAGGGTTTGTCATTCGCCGTCGCCCGGTGGAAGAGAAGCCAAACCCGGAAGTGTAAACCGGGCAGCGAGGGAGCCACCCGGCCTTATCATATCAGGTGTTCATGGTGGTTTTCAGCGCCACGTTGGCCTGATGGCGTTCGAGCGCCAGCTCAATCAGGCGGGTGATGAGGCTGGTGTAATCCAGACCGCTCGCCTGCCACAGTTTTGGATACATGCTGATGTTGGTGAAGCCAGGCAGCGTGTTGATTTCGTTAATAATGACTTCATTATCTGCCGTCAGGAACACGTCCACGCGGGCCATGCCGCTGCAGCCGAGTGCCTGATACGCGTCAACGGCGGTCTGGCGGATTTTGTCGTTCACCGCTGCATCGATGGCTGCAGGCACCACCACTTTCGCGCCGTTATCATCAATGTATTTAGTGTCGTAGGCGTAAAACTCACTGTTCAGGACGATTTCACCGCAGGTGCTTGCTTGCGGATAGTCGTTACCGAGGACGGCGCATTCGATTTCGCGGCCGTTGATGCCGGTTTCCACCACCACTTTATGGTCAAACTCAAAGGCCAATGCCACCGCCTGCAGATACTGCTCTTCGGTTTTCACTTTGCTGACGCCCACGGAGGAGCCCTGGTTCGCCGGTTTGACGAACAGCGGCAGACCGAGTTTTTCTTTCACATCGACGAAGCTGAATGTGTCGCGGTTGGCGCGCGTCAGCGTCACGAAAGGTGCTATTGCCAGGCCTGCATCGCGCAGAAGACGCTTGGTGACGTCTTTATCCATACAGGCGGCGGAGCTCAGGACATCAGAGCCGACAAACGGCAGGTTCGCCATGCGCAGCATGCCCTGTAAGGAACCGTCTTCCCCCAGCGTGCCGTGCACGATTGGGAAGATAACGTCGATGGCCGGAAGCGGCTGGCCATTTTCCGCGTTGATGAGCTGCTCAGCTGCTTTGCCGGGGATCTGGGCAAGCGTGACATCGGACGGTCGCAGTGCAATACGGGCAGGATCCTGCGCGTTCAGCAAATAGCTGTTGGCATCATTGATGTGCCACTGCCCCTGTTTATCAATGCCCAGCAGCACCACGTCAAATCGCGACTTGTCCATCGCTTCTACAATGTTCTTCGCCGACTGCAAAGAGACTTCATGCTCCGCTGATTTACCGCCAAAGACGACCCCAACCCGCAACTTAGCCATTTCCACACTCATCTACAAAAACAGAAAGCCGATACCATAGCACGTCGACCCGGTCGCTTCTGCCATAATCTTAGTTTTCTCAGCGGGAGTGAAAATGGGCGTGAAGGGCATCATTGCTTTGCTGGCGATAGGAGTGGCGGGGTACCTGACCTGGCGCTTTCTGCCACCTTACTACAATCCGTTTGCACCGTTTTCACTGGACGATCCGCCGGGGCGCATTGCTCAATTCAAGTTACGCCGTTTGCCGGAGGCAAGCTGTCCGGTGCTACTGCAGCAGGCTAACGAGCGCGGCTGGATTAGCAGTAAAACGTTGCCCGATAGCGACGGACCTTGTCCATTACACCAGCCTGTGCGGGTGATGAACTTCGAAGATGTCCGGCTCAGCAGCGCACTTTTTGTGCAGCAGCAGATTAAGCCATTGGCGCAACGAATGCAGGGATCGGCGCTGCGCCAGATTGACCATCTTGGCAGCTATGCCTGCCGGAATATCTATCACCGGGAAAACGCCCGGTTGAGCGAACATGCGAGCGCCGATGCGCTGGATGTCAGCGGTTTTCGGTTTGCCAATGGGCAGCGAATAACCGTCTTAAAGGGCTGGTATCAGCCAGCACAGGCACCTTTCCTGCAGGCGGTACTCTCAGCGAGCTGCCGCTATTATGGAAATGGCCTGGGTCCAGAGTACAACGCCGCGCATGCGAACCACTTTCACCTGGGAATGCGCGGTTACGGACTTTGCCGGTGAGTATATCGCTCTGTGAAATGGACGCTTTTTCGTGAGATTAATCACATAAACAAGCGATAAGGAAATAAAACACCAAACTCCCGTTCAGCGCATCTCGCGCCATACAAGCAGACTTTTGGCTTGCTATGCTGGGCATTACGTACCAAAAACGAATGAAAACCCGTAGTTATGGAATCCTGGAAGGTTAACCTTATTTCCGTCTGGTTTGGCTGTTTCTTCACTGGCCTTGCCATTAGTCAAATCCTGCCTTTTTTGCCGCTGTATGTTTCCCAGTTGGGGGTCACGTCCCACGAGGCGCTGTCGATGTGGTCGGGGCTGACTTTCAGCGTCACGTTTCTGGTGTCGGCGATTGTCTCGCCGATGTGGGGCAGCCTTGCGGACCGTAAAGGGCGCAAGCTCATGCTGCTGCGCGCCTCTCTGGGGATGGCGATTGCCATTCTGCTCCAGGCCTTTGCCACTAACGTCTGGCAGCTGTTCATCCTGCGTGCCGTCATGGGGCTGACCTCTGGCTATATCCCGAATGCGATGGCGCTGGTGGCCTCGCAGGTGCCGCGTGAGCGCAGCGGCTGGGCGTTAAGCACCTTATCAACCGCACAGATCAGCGGCGTGATTGGCGGGCCGCTGCTGGGCGGATTTTTAGCCGATCATGTCGGCCTGCGTGCGGTGTTTTTTATCACCGCCATCCTGCTGACGGTAAGCTTCCTGGTAACGTTGTTCCTGATTAAAGAAGGCGCTCGCCCTCAGGTCAGCAAAGCCGACCGCCTGAGTGGGAAAGCTGTTTTTGCTTCGCTCACTTATCCCGGGCTTGTTATCAGTCTGTTTTTCACCACGCTGGTTATTCAGCTTTGCAATGGCTCCATCGGCCCGATTCTGGCGCTGTTTATTAAATCCATGTCGCCGGACAGCACCAATATTGCGTTTCTGGCGGGGATGATCGCTGCCGTGCCGGGGATTTCTGCGCTTATCTCCGCGCCGCGTCTGGGGAAACTGGGCGACAGAATTGGCGCTCACCGCATCCTGCTGGCGACGCTGTTTTGCGCGGTGGTGATGTTCTTTGCCATGTCTTTTGTAACCACGCCGTTCCAGCTTGGCGTCCTGCGTTTTCTGCTCGGCTTTGCTGATGGTGCGATGCTGCCTGCGGTGCAAACGCTGCTGCTGAAATATTCGAGCGATCAGGTTACCGGGCGTATCTTCGGCTATAACCAGTCGTTTATGTATCTGGGGAACGTTGTCGGGCCGCTGATTGGCGCGTCTGTTTCCGCGATGGCTGGTTTTCGCTGGGTATTTGTCGCAACGGCGATTGTGGTGCTCATCAATCTTTTGCAGCTTGCCTTTATGTTACGCCGCCGCCAGAGCCTTTCAGCGAAATAAGAGATAACGGGGCGGAGGCATTATTATTCCGCTCCCCCTCAATTCTGGTGGGGGTTATTTATGCGAGAGAAACGTTTCGCCATCGACTGAATTTGCATAATGGCGAAAATATCAAATAATTCTTATACCGACTATGCATTATGGACCATCGGTGCTACCGTCTCAGGCATTCTCATAAGGAAGTCTCGCCATGAAAAATCTGATTGCAGAGTTGTTGGTTAAGCTTGCACAAAAGGAAGAAGAATCAAAAGAGTTAGTGGTACAGGTTGAAGCGCTGGAGATTGTGGTGACCGCGCTGTTACGCCATATGCGGCAGCCGGAACAACAGGCTTTGATCACGGATATTGAAGCGGCATTAGAACAAGCCAAACCTGAACTTCAGGTTCCCGAGCACGACACCGAATTACTGCATCAGTATATAAAAAAGCTGTTACGGCATCCGCGTAATTAAGGAGGATGCCGTATTGTTAAGCCGCAATTCACTCCAGTATGATTGCCGCTTAACAATTAATCCTGACAGTGCTGACGGCTTTTATTGCTATTTTTTTTTCATCCCTCGTGATTTTTTTCTCTGAAGCAGCCAAAATTACGGTGCTACTTCACAAAAGGATGGTGCAATGAAAATAACATTACTGGTGTCTTTGCTGTGTGGCATGGCGTTTATGACCACTGCGCATGCAGCAGAAAAAACGATGACGCCGCAACAGCAGCGTATGACCACCTGTAACCAACAGGCAACGTCAAAAACGCTGAAAGGCGACGCGCGTAAAACCTATATGAGCGACTGCCTGAAAAACGGTAGCTCAAAACCGGAAGAAAAAAGTCTGACCCCGCAGCAGCAGAAAATGCGTGAATGTAACGCCACCGCGACGCAACAGTCGCTCAAAGGTGACGATCGCAAAAAATTCATGAGCGCCTGTCTGAAGAAAACAGGTTAAAGGCGGGAAAAGGGCGGGTGAGCCGCAGTCAGACTCACCCGTTTATCGTTATGATTTACTCAGCTTCTCTGATTTTTCCATACAGCTGACCATCGCCTCGATCACCGCCGAACGGAAGCCTTTCTCCTCCAGCACGCGCACCGCTTCAATGGTGGTGCCGCCTGGAGAACAAACCATGTCTTTCAGCTCGCCAGGGTGCATACCGGTTTCCAGCACCATTTTGGCTGAACCCATCACCGCCTGAGCGGCGAATTTGTACGCCTGTGCACGCGGCATACCGCCAAGCACGGCCGCATCGGCCATCGCTTCAATAAACATAAACACGTAGGCTGGCGCAGAGCCGCTAACGCCGACGACCGGGTGGATCATCGGCTCGGCAATCACTTCGGCTTCGCCAAAGCAGCGGAAAATGGTCACCACATCGGCGATGTCTTCGCTGGTCACCAGCGCGTTTGGCGTAATGGAGGTCATCCCGGCGTTGACCAGCGAAGGGGTGTTTGGCATAGCACGAACAATTTTACGATCGTGACCCAGCGCGCGGGCGAGCTGATCGAGCGTGACGCCTGCGGCAATAGACACCACCAGCGTCTCCTTATTGAAGCTGGAGGCGACGTCGCTCAGTACCTTGGTCATGATGCCAGGCTTCACGGCGCCGAAGACGATATCGGCGACCTGAGCCACTTCCTGCGCGCTTTGCGCGGCGTTGATACCATATTGATCGTGCAGGGCGGCGACTTTTTCCGGCGACGGCGTGTAGACCCAAATCTGTGTGGGCTGCACCTGGCCGCTTGCGATAAGGCCACCGAGGATAGCTTTCCCCATATTGCCGCAGCCGATGAAACCGATCTTCTTCTCCATTCTGTCTCTCCCTCAGCGTTTTTCCGATAATGGTTATTAGCTTATCATCTTGTGGCTTTGCGGGAAGAGTAAAGCAGGCGACAATGCCGCGGTTAACGGATTCAGGAGTCGATATGGCAATTTGGGTGGACGCGGATGCGTGTCCGAATGTGATTAAAGAGATCCTGTTTCGCGCGGCGGACAGAACGCAAACGCAGGTCACGCTGGTGGCGAATCAGAATATCCGTGTGCCGCCGTCGCGGTTTATCCGCTCGCTGCGGGTGCCTTCTGGCTTTGACGTAGCGGATAACGAAATTGTGCGCCAGTGTCAGCCGGGCGATCTGGTGATCACCGCGGATATTCCACTGGCGGCAGAAGTGCTGGCGAAAGGCGGTGCGGCGCTGAACCCGCGCGGCGAGCGCTACAGCGAAGCCACCATCCGTGAACGCCTGACGATGCGGGACTTTATGGATACGCTGCGGGCGAGCGGCATCCAGACCGGCGGTCCGGACAGCCTCTCACAGCGCGATCGCCAGCAGTTTGCCGCTGAGCTCGATAAATGGCTGCTGGCGGTGAAGCGCGGGCAGGCTTAGACCCAGCTGTCGTCGTCGCTGCCGAAATCGTCGTTATCGAAGTCGTCGGTGCTGAAGCCGGTATTGTTCCAGTCATCATTGCCGCTAGCGGCGAAATCGGTGCCGTCATCCGGCAGGAACTGCGCGTCGCTGGCCTGCGTCAGGTCATCGGCGGCCGGAGCCGGCGTTTCCTCGATGATGTTGACGATTTCCTGGGGATGCGAGCCCGAAAACATGTTCATCAACATGTTGCCGAGCACCACGCCGCCCGCGACGCCTGCGGTTGTCTGCAATGCTCCGGCCATAAAACCGCCGCCGCTGCGCCCTGGTGCGTAATTCTGAGCCTGAGGAGCGGTATAACCGGTCTGCGGCGGTGCCGTTGGGCGACCATAGTTTTGCGCGCCGGGAATAGGGTCTGCCCCGCGCGGCTGAGGCTGACTGCCGCCAAACAGCCCAGCGAGAAAGCCACCGCTGCTCTGTTTTGTAGCCTGAAGCTGTGCCAGATCGCTTTCCAGCGCCTGAATTCGCTCGTTCAGCTGTTTGATTGCCGCTTCCTGAATCAGCAGGGTTTGCGCCATGTAGTAGGGCGCGGCAGGCTGTGCCTGAACATGTTGCGCAATGATGCGCTCGGCGTTAGCATCGCGCGGCGCGCTTTGGGTTTCGGCCTGCTGCAGGCGAGAGAAAAGCCCGTCGATCAGCCGTTGTTCTTCGGATTGCATGAGTGACTCCTCAATAGCACGGACACGATAGCGCTTAGTTTGTCTGAAACCTTCGTGCTGTAAAGGCGAGTAACGTAAAGCTGTGCGGAAATGTGTTACCTTTTGCAGCGGGGCGTGCTTGTCAACAGACGGCCGTTTCATGTAAGGTTGCCGCAACACTTAATGACACTATTTCTTTACACTCGCACATTCTCTTCCGACCAATAACCACAACGAAAAGAGAGAGTAGATGTTGCGTGTGTAACTCTATTTTTACACTTACTTGCGTACTAGTTTGATGATATTATCGTCGCTCATGCGCACGGCTCGTAATACCGCCGTACCAGGGGGAACTCAGTGATAACACAGCCCATTTTTCTTATCGGCGCCCGCGGCTGCGGTAAAACCACGGTCGGGCAAAAGCTTGCTCAGGCCTGCCAGTTTACTTTCATCGATACCGACCAGATCCTGCAACAGCGCGCGCAGCGAAGCATTGCGGATATTGTGGCTGATGAAGGCTGGCCTGCGTTTCGCGCACTTGAAACCCGGACATTACAGTCGCTGGCGGCATCGCACGCGGTCGTTGCGACCGGTGGCGGCATTATTCTGGCGCCGGTGAACCGGGAATTTCTGCGTGATAATGGGATCGTGATTTACCTGAAAGCGCCCGTATCGGTGCTTGCAGGGCGCCTCGAGCTCTCCCCGGAGGATTCACAGCGCCCGACGCTGACCGGTAAGCCCATCGTTGAAGAAGTGCGTGAAATTCTCGCCCAACGTGATGCGCTATACGGTGAAACCGCGCACTACGTGGTTGATGCTGCCGGTGAGCCTGTTGAAGTCGTTGCGCAGATTTTGGCGGTCCTCGCCGCAGATCGCGCACCGGTCCAGCCATTAAAGTCAGCAACTGCTGGCTAACGCCTATACTTAAAGCTCTGAACCTAAAGAGGAAGAGCTATGCCGTCCAATCCCCCGTATCCACGTAAAGCCCGTATTGTCACCGTCGAGAAAGGTGAGCCGGGTCAGTCGGTGACCTGGTATGAGCTGCGGGCCGATCACCCTAAACCCGACTCATTGATTAGCGAACATTCAACTCAGGCGGAAGCGCTCGATGCCAAACGGCGTTACGAAGATCCAGGCAAGTCATAATTTGCACAAAAGCGTTGCGCAACGCCCGCCCAATGCGGGCGTAAATCACACTTTTTAGCTAAACATTGATGTTAATAAAAAGTTAATATCCAGATAATGCTGACGTAAACTGGATCTAACTGGAAACTTTACAAACAGTTCTGGAATGAAGCTGCTACGCTTCTGAACGGTTGTTTTTTAGCCATCCAGGGGGCTGTCAGCAGCAGTAAGCCTGTATCGAAGCTGTGGTGTTGTAATAAAAGGGTCATAACATGAGTGCGACTTTGGCCATTCTTACCATCGGTGTGGTTCCGTTGCGTGAGGTGTTGCCGCTACTAACGGAGCACATCAGGGAAGATCAAATAACCCATGTCAGTCTGCTGGGTAAAATGACGCGTGAAGCGGTCATGGAAGAGTACGCCGCAAGCCCCGGCGAAGAGGTGCTGATTACTCTTCTCAATGATAATCAACTGGCTGAAGTGTCTCGCGCGAAGGTTGAACGCGATCTGCAGTCGGTGGTGGAGGTTCTGGATAATCAGGATTATGACGTTATCCTGCTGATGAGCACCGCGCCGATCGGCGGTCTCGTTGCCCGCAATGCCATTCTTATCGAACCCCAGCGTATTATTCCGCCTTTGGTTGGCTCCATTGTCGACGGTCATCAGGTCGGCGTCATCGTGCCCATTCCTGAGCTGATGAACACCCAGCGCAGCAAATGGCAGGCGTTACAGAATGCGCCACATTACGCGCTCGCCAACCCTGTTCATGGCACAAGCGACGAGCTTATCGCCGCCGGACAGCAGCTGATTGGCCTTGGCGCGGATGTGCTGATGCTCGACTGCCTCGGCTTCCATCAACGGCACCGCGACCTGCTGCAGAAAGCGCTTGATGTGCCGGTTTTGCTGTCTAATGTGCTGGTGGCAAGGCTTGCGGCGGAACTGCTGGTCTGAGCTGATTTTTTTTTGCGTGACAGCCTGCTGTCACGCCCCCTATATTGGATTGGTACACAACAACGACACCAATAAGGGCCAGTTATGCTCCAAAGCAATGAATACTTTGACGGGAAAGTGAAGTCCATCGGGTTTACCAGCAGCAGTACTGGTCGTGCCAGCGTTGGCGTGATGCTGGAAGGGGAATATACGTTTGGTACGGCGCAGCCTGAAGAAATGACCGTCGTGAGCGGAGCGCTGCACGTGCTGCTGCCGGGTGAAACAGAGTGGAAAACCTATGCTGCCGGCCAGGTGTTTAACGTGCCGGGCCACAGCGAGTTCCATCTTCAGGTCGCTGAACCGACCTCTTATCTTTGCCGCTACCTGTAATCTCTTTATTGAAGTAATGCGCCTTCCTGTCTGCACAGGAAGGCATTCGCTTAACGCTGGGCTTCGCCGCCCAGACCTTCCACCAGTTGCGCAACCAGCGCCGCCAGCTCTCCGGTCATCAGAATAAAGTCGGCGTCAAAGCGCTGATCGTAGTTTTCCCGCTCAATATCCTGGTTTTGATCGCGCAGTTCATCGCAGAACTTCAGACGCTTGATGGAGGCGTCGTCACAAATCATAAACTGGATGCGCTGCTGCCAGTCGAGTGCGAGTTTGGTCACCACTTTTCCGGCTTCGATATGCACCGCGATCTCATCGCTGACCAGATCCTGCTTCTTCGCACGGATCACGCCGCCGTCTTCGAGGATCGCTTTTAGCTCTGCTTCATCGAGCAGCTGGAAGCCCTGCGCCACGTTGCCGGAGCGTACCCACTCGGTGAGCGTCAGCTCAATCGGATTTTCCAGCGCCAGCGGCACTACCGGCAGTGAGCCGAGGGTTTTACGCAGCAGGGCGAGGGTATCTTCGCCTTTTTTCGCGCTGGCGCAGTCGACCATGATCAGGCCGTTGACGGTATCGATCCACAGCATCGTCTGGCTGAAGCGGCTGAAGGCGCGAGGCAACAGCGAGTGCAGTACTTCGTCCTTCAGGGAGTCTTTTTCAGTTTTCTTGAGCTTGCGGCCCTGATCGGCCTCGAGCTTGAGGATTTTCGCTTCCAGCGCCTGCTTCACAACCGGAGCGGGCAGGATTTTTTGTTCATAGCGAGCGCAGATCAGGATCTGACCATTGGCTTCGTGGGTGAAAGCATCACTGTGTGAACCCATCGGCGGAACCCAGCCGGTTTTGGCCATGTCCTGGCTGCCGCAGGGCGTGAACGCCAGCGCGGCCAGCTGTTTTTCCATCTCATCAGCACGCAGAGAAATGTCGCGGCTAAGACGGTAAACCATTAAATTTTTGAACCACAGCATGATAATTTCCACGGGGTTAACGTTAAATTCAGCGGGCATGATAGCGAATTGTCACTATGCTTGCATTGTTAATCAGGCACCGGGGAGGCATCTGTGCGTATAGGAATAGATTTGGGTGGAACGAAGACTGAAGTCATTGCGCTCAGCGATCGAGGGGAGCAACTGTTCCGTCATCGCCTGCCTACGCCGCGTGACGACTATCGGCAGACGATTGAAACTATTGCCACGCTGGTCGCAATGGCCGAAAAAGAAACCGGGCAAACCGGGACGGTGGGGATGGGCATTCCGGGTTCGATTTCGCCGTATACCGGCGTGGTCAAAAACGCCAACTCGACCTGGCTTAACGGCCAGCCTTTCGACAAGGATCTGAGTCAGCGTCTGAATCGTGAAGTGCGGCTGGCCAACGACGCTAACTGTCTGGCGGTTTCGGAAGCTATCGACGGCGCGGCTGCCGGGGCTCAAACCGTGTTTGCGGTGATTATCGGTACAGGCTGCGGCGCTGGCGTGGCGCTGGGTGGCAGGGCGCATATTGGCGGCAATGGTACGGCGGGTGAATGGGGCCATAATCCGCTGCCGTGGATGGATGAGGACGAGCTGCGCTACCGCGCTGAAGTGCCATGCTACTGCGGCAAGCAGGGCTGCATCGAAACGTTTATCTCCGGCACCGGGTTTGCTACTGATTACCATCGCTTAAGCGGCAGCCTGCTCAAAGGGAATGAGATCATGCGTCTTGTGGAAGAACAGGATGCCGTTGCAGAGCTGGCGCTCAGCCGCTACGAGCTGCGCCTGGCGAAGTCGCTGGCGCACGTGGTCAATATTCTGGATCCGGACGTCATTGTACTGGGCGGCGGCATGAGCAATGTGGAGCGACTGTACAAAACAGTGCCGGATTTAGTGAAGCACTTCGTTTTTGGCGGCGAATGTGAAACCCCGATTCGCAAGGCATTGCACGGCGACTCAAGCGGCGTGCGCGGTGCGGCATGGCTATGGCCTTTGTAATTTCGTTATGTGCCCGGTGGCGGCTGCGCCTTTCCGGGCCTACTTTTCGTTGCGTAGGCCTGCGCAAGCGTAGCGCCGCCAGGCATTGTCACGATATCATTCCACTGCAAATACCTTATCCAGCCTGCTATAGCCCAGCCCATTAATTTTCTTCACTTTAATCTGCACCGGGATCCGCTCCTTCATCGCCTCGACGTGGCTTATCACACCGATCACTTTCCCGCTGGCGTTCAGGGCGTCGAGCGCATCCAGCGCGGTATCCAGCGTTTCACTGTCGAGCGTGCCAAAGCCTTCGTCAAGGAACAGCGAATCAATGCGAGTCTTGTGGCTGACCAGATCCGAGAGCGCCAGCGCCAGCGCGAGGCTCACGAGGAAACTTTCCCCACCGGAAAGCGTGCGGGTATCACGTACGGCATCGGCCTGCCAGGTGTCCATCACTTCCAGCTCAAGCGCTTCGCTGGCCTTGCGTTTGAGCAGATATCGCCCGTGCAGGCGGCTGAGCTGCTCGTTCGCCAGCCACACCAGATTATCCAGCGTCAGGCCCTGAGCGAATTTGCGGAACTTATCGCCTTCCTTCGAGCCGATAAGCTGGTTCAGCCAGCCCCAGTCTTCGAGGGTTTGCGCGGCGGCATCGATGCGTGTCATCAACGCCTGTTGCTGCTGGCGGTTATCGGCGTCCTGCTTTAGCTGCTGATGAATCTGGCCCTGCGCGGCGCTGTTGTCCCGCAGCTGCTGCGCCAGCTGAGCTAACGCGGCCTGCACCTGCTCGCGGGTGTGCGCTGGCGGTAAATCTTCCGGGCGCTGCTGCTGGTGCGCCGCCAGCGTGGTTTGCGCCTGAGCGGCCAGCGCTTGCTGCTGCGTGAGCTGGCTTTCAAGCTGCTGCTTTAGCTGCTCCAGGCGTTGTTGCGTCTCGTCGTCGAGCAGGGCGGCAAGGAAGGCCGGCTGGTCTGCAAACGGGCTGGCAGCCAGCGCATCGTCGAAGGCTTTCTGTGCGAGCAGAAGCCGTTCACGCGCCTGCGTTTCCTGCTGCTGTAGCGTCTGCCGCTGGCTTTCCAGCGAAACGCAGTCGTGGTGAACCTGCTGCCAGCCGTCAAGCGTAGCTGTGCCCGATGTTTCTTGCCCGGAAACAGGCGGCAGGGTGTCCAGCAAAGGCTGAAGAAGGGACAGTTCCTGTGCGACGGTTTGCTGGCGCTCGCTCTGCTTTTGCCAGTGCTGGCTTTCCGTTTCGCGTGAGGCCAGCCATGCGGCTCCTTCGCCTTGTGAGGGTAACGTCAGGCTAAATGCGGCGAGGGCTTCGCTCAGCTCCGCGAGTCGCGCTTTCGCTTCCTGTTCACGAGCCCGGCGCTCGGCGTTCAGCGCCTGAATTTGCCGCTCCAGCGCCAGCCGCTGCCCGTGCTGATACAACTGCTGCCCGAGATTCTCCTGTTCGTTAAGCCAGCCGCTGACATCCTCGTCCGGCGTTAAGGTGATTTGCAGCCCGTCAACGGTGGCTTGCCACCGTGAGGTGAGCGCTTGCTCCTGTTCGGCGATCGACTGTAGCTCGCTTTGTTCGGCCTGTTGCTGCTTCTGTTGTGCATCAAGCTCACCCTTGAGGCTGGCGCCGAGTTCACGAATCTGGTTGACCTCTTTTTCCAGCGCGTCGCGGCGGGCTTCGTTCACGCCTGGCCTGAGCGCCTGATATTCCGCCACCGCCGGATGCTCCACCGATCCGCAAAGCGGGCAAGGGGCACCGGGTTGCAGACGGGCGCGTTCGGCAGTGAGGTCGGCAATGATTTTTTCCTGCTCGCACAACGTTCTGACGTCATTGAACTGCTGGAGCTTCTCTTTGTATTGCTGGCGACGCGCGGCGAGCTCCGCTCCGCCTTTTTCCAGCGCCTGCTGGCGCTGGGCCAACAGAGGGAGTAGCTGCTGGCGCCGCTTGCTGAGCGGCTGAAACTGCCCTTGCAGCGTGTTCAGCTGCTGACGAAGGGGCCTCAGGCGTTGATGCTGTTCGAGCGCAGCGGCCACGGCGGCCTCATCCAGCGTCAATGTGGACGGCGGCAGGGCATCACGCTGACGGGCGAGCTCGTTCTCACGCTGAGTCAGCTCTTGCAGATGTATGGCATCGCGCTCCTGTTGGTTAAAGGCCGCGCGCCAGCCAGTCAGTTCGCTCGACCAGTGGCGGAAGCGCGCGTTTTCGGTAAGCCACGCTGAGAGTACCTTTTGCTGGCCGGTGAGCTCCTCGTGCTGGCGTTCGGCGCTCAGGCGTAACCGCCCGCGCTGTGTGAGCTGAGCCTGTAAGCGAGTATTCACTTCTTCAATTTTTTGCTGCGTTTGCGTCAGCGACGCCTGATCGTCCTGAAAGCGCAGCCACAGCGGGCGCAGCCTGTCGGCGGGCTGTGCCAGGGCGAGGGCTTCCAGCCGCGGCCGGGCGGCGTTTAATGCATCCTGTGCCGCGGCGAGCGCTGTCTGTGAGCGAAGCTGTGCGTCCTGCATTTCCGCTTCGCGCGTTAGCCACTGCTGCCAGAGCTGGACGCGCTGCTGCTCCGCCTGGTGCTGTTTCTCCTCGTCAGTAAGCGCCTGCAAACGTTGCTGCAGCGCCTGCTGCTGCTCTTCCGTCAGTAAAATCATACCGGAAGCCTGCGCCTGGCATTTTTCCAGTTCGGTTTTGGCTTCTTTATGTTTCTCAAATACTCTCGCCGAAATCTGGCCATAAATTTCGGTGCCGGTCAGCTCTTCCAGCAGCTCAGCACGCTCTTTCGGCTTGGCATTGAGGAAAGCGGCAAACTGGCCCTGGGAGAGCATCATGGAGCGGGTGAAGCGGCCATAGTCGAGACCGGTGAGTGAGGCGGTCAACTCCAGCTTATCTTTGACTTTTTCTGCCAGAATTTTGCCGTCTTCACAGCGGGCCAGCTCCACGCGCGGGGCCTGGAGATTGCCGTCTGGCTGATTTCTGGCACGGTTCTGGCTCCAGAAGGCGCGATAGGCCACGCCTTTCACTTCAAACTCCACTTCCGCGAGGCACTCGGCGGTATCGCGGGTCATCAGGTCGTTTTGCGACTGCGACAGCGTACTGAGGCGCGGCGTTTCGTGGTACAGCGCAAGGCAAATGGCATCCAGCAGCGTGGTTTTGCCCGCGCCCGTTGGCCCGGTAATCGCGAACAGGCCGTTGCTGGCAAACGGTTCAGCGGTGAAATCAATCTTCCATTCGCCCTTCAGCGAACTGAGGTTTTTCAGCCGCAGGCTCAGGATTTTCATGGCTGTTCCTCCCCGGAAAGTTCGCTCAGGGTTTCGGCGAAAAGCTGGTGCAGGCGTTGCTCCTGCGGGGCTTCCAGCGCTTCCAGCGCCAGACGTCGCTCAAAAACGTCTTCGACTTTCAGTTCGCTCAGCGTTTCGCGATGCTCGTTTGCCAGGATGCGCTCGCGCTGTTCGCGGCTGCGGCGAACCAGCAATATCTCGACGGGTAAATCATCGGTCAGCGCCTGAATTTTGCGCTGAATATCGTGCAGATATTCGTCGCTGGTGATTTCGATATCGAGCCACACCGGTGAGGCGGGATCGGCGTCGCGCCACTGTTCCAGCTGCTGGCTGATGCTGGCGAAATCGCCTTTCAGCACGCTCAGCTTTTGCGTAACGGGCACCTCGAGCGGCTCCACGCTTTCCAGCCTGCCTTCGCTGAAATGCACCAGGTTGACGGTTTTGGCTTTACCGGTTTCATCAAAGCTCAGGGAAATCGGCGAGCCGCAGTAGCGAATGTGCTCCGTGCCACCAATTTTTTGCGCACGGTGAATGTGGCCCAGCGCGATGTAGTCGACGGGGGGGAAATTCTGCGCCGGGAAGGCGTCAAGCGTGCCGATATAGATGTCACGCACCGCGTCACTTTTGCTGGCACCGACGGTGGTCAGATGGCCGCTGGCGATGATTGGCAAAGGGCGCTCGCCCCGCAGTTCGCATGCCTGCTGATACTGCTGCTGATAGTAGTTCGTGATCGCCTGTAATAAATGCTGCTGCTTTTCCCCCGCCGATGCACCCGCCTGGCTGACGATAACATCGCGCGGGCGCAGGAACGGAACCGGGCAGAGAATGGCGCCAGGCTTGCCGTCGCGGCACTTCAGTTCGCAGGGCGGTGTGCCGCTGCCCGCCACCACCAGGGTGTTGAGAAACGCCAGAATATCGCGGGACTCGTTGAGCGTGGCGACGGAGTCGTGGTTGCCCGCCAGCACCACCAGCTGGCAGCCGGTCTGCTGGAGCTTCACCACAAAGCGGTTGTAAAGTTCGCGCGCGTAGCTCGGCGGCGAACCGGTATCGAAGATGTCGCCCGCCACGATAATGGCATCTGCCTCTTGCGCCTCTGCGGTGTTCAACAGCCAGTCGAGAAACGCCTCGTGTTCGGCGGCGCGGCTTTTACTGTAAAAGTTCTGGCCAAGGTGCCAGTCAGAGGTATGGAGGATGCGCATTAAGGTGGCCTGTGGCAAAAAAGCGTGACGGCAAGTATAAACGGTTACGGATATCAGGGCGATGACGTGTTTTTCGGTGTCATAATTGAAAAAAACACTATCATAAATCTGTCACAAATCTGACGCATAATGACGCCGCATGATACGCATATGATTAATAAACAGGATAAATAATGGCGAGACGTATTCTGGTCGTTGAAGATGAAGCCCCGATTCGCGAGATGGTCTGCTTCGTCCTGGAGCAAAATGGCTTTCAGCCTGTAGAAGCCGAAGATTTTGACGGTGCCGTGAATCAGCTCAATGAGCCGTGGCCGGATTTAGTCCTGCTGGACTGGATGCTGCCGGGCGGTTCAGGCATTCAGTTTATTAAGCATCTTAAGCGTGAAGCGCTGACGCGTGATATTCCAGTGGTCATGCTGACCGCGCGAGGTGAAGAAGAAGATCGCGTGCGGGGTCTGGAAACCGGCGCAGATGATTACATCACCAAACCGTTTTCCCCGAAAGAGCTGGTGGCGCGCATCAAAGCCGTGATGCGCCGCATTTCGCCGATGGCGGTTGAAGAGGTGATTGAGATGCAGGGCCTGAGCCTCGACCCGTCCTCTCATCGCGTCATGACTGGTGAAAACCCGCTGGACATGGGGCCAACGGAATTTAAGCTCCTGCACTTCTTTATGACGCACCCGGAGCGCGTCTACAGCCGCGAACAGCTGTTGAACAACGTCTGGGGCACCAACGTTTATGTGGAAGATCGTACGGTGGACGTGCACATTCGCCGTCTGCGTAAAGCGCTGGAACACAGCGGTCACGACCGGATGGTGCAGACCGTCCGCGGCACGGGCTATCGTTTCTCCGCCCGTTTCTGACAATTGACTGGAGTGTGACCCGTGCTGGAACGGCTGTCATGGAAAAGGCTGGTTTTTGAGCTCATCCTCTGTTGTATACCGGCCCTGATCCTCGGGGCTTTTTTCGGCTATCTGCCGTGGTTTCTGCTGGCGGCCGTCACCGGACTGCTGATCTGGCATTTCTGGAATTTGCTTCAGCTTTCGTGGTGGCTTTGGGTCGACAGGAGTATGACGCCGCCGCCGGGTAAAGGAAGCTGGGAGCCGCTGCTTTACGGTCTGCATCAGATGCAGATGCGTAATAAAAAGCGTCGCCGTGAGCTGGGGAGCCTGATAAAGCGTTTTCGCAGCGGGGCGGAATCGTTGCCTGATGCGGTGGTGCTGATTACGGAAGAGGGATCGATGTTCTGGTGTAACGGCCTGGCTCAGCAGACGCTCAACCTGCGCTGGCCGGACGACAGCGGTCAGAACATCCTCAACCTGCTGCGCTACCCGGAATTTTCCCGCTACCTGAAATCCCGCGATTTCACCAAACCGCTCAATCTGGTGCTCAACACCGGGCGTCATCTGGAAATCCGCGTGATGCCCTACAGCGAAAAACAGCTACTGCTGGTTGCGCGTGACGTCACCCAGATGCACCAGCTGGAAGGTGCGCGGCGTAATTTCTTCGCCAACGTGAGCCACGAGCTGCGCACGCCACTCACGGTGTTGCAGGGCTATCTGGAGATGATGCAGGAGCAAACGCTGGAGGGCGCACCGCGCGAAAAAGCGCTGCACACTATGCGTGAGCAGACGCAGCGCATGGAAGGGCTGGTGCGTCAGCTGTTAACGCTGTCGCGCATTGAGGCCGCACCGCTGGCCGCGCTGAATGAGCGTATCGATGTGCCCATGATGCTGCGCGTGGTTGAACGTGAAGCGCAAACCCTCAGCCACAAAAAGCACATTCTGCATTTTGAGATTGATGATTCGCTGCTGGCTTTGGGTAGCGAAGAACAACTGCGCAGCGCGATGTCGAATCTGGTGTACAACGCGGTGAACCATACGCCGGAGGGCACGGAGATAGTGGTGCGCTGGCAGCGTGCTCCGCACGGAGCGCAGTTCAGCGTGGAAGATAACGGGCCAGGCATTGCGGCCGAGCATATTCCACGGCTGACCGAACGTTTTTACCGTGTTGATAAAGCGCGCTCCCGGCAGACAGGCGGCAGCGGGTTGGGGCTTGCGATTGTGAAGCATGCGGTTAATCACCATGACAGCCGACTCGATATTGAAAGTATTCCAGGCAAGATGACGCGCTTTAGCTTTGTGCTGCCGGAACGTTTGGTTGCCAATAAAAGTGCCTGAAGAGCTGTCTGGAAGGATTGGTTGACAAAGACCGGCGAAAGCCGGTTTTTTATCTTTCCGGTCGGCCAAACGGCGAATAATTATTAATCGTCTGCTGCTTTTTTGTTCGCATGATTAGCCAGAGGTTTTTCGCATATATGGTTGTTCATGCTACATGCGAATTAGTTGTTGCTATAATCCTCTGGTTTTACGATCCCTTGTTGCATTAAAACGTTATAAGCGTTTAAATTGCCCCCCATGCAGTCGCAGTCTGACTGCCTTCACGCGATAAACCCAATAACTATTCTTTTCGCGTGAACATCGGGAGTGTTTCCCACTGTATGACACGCTTTCACCGTTGTTCTGTTCCGCAGGAATAAGTACGACGTTTTGACATTCAACACCACATCCACAGGCAGTAAAGAGTTTATGACCCATCAGTTAAAATCTCGCGATATCATCGCGTTGGGCTTTATGACCTTTGCGTTGTTCGTTGGCGCGGGCAACATTATCTTCCCTCCTATGGTCGGCCTGCAGGCTGGCGAACATGTCTGGACGGCGGCGATCGGCTTTCTGATTACCGGTGTGGGCCTGCCTGTGCTGACGATTATCGCGCTGGCGAAAGTGGGTGGTGGCGTAGACAACCTCAGTACCCCGATTGGTAAAGTGGCGGGCGTTCTGCTGGCAGTGGTGTGCTATCTGGCTGTGGGGCCGTTGTTCGCCACGCCGCGCACCGCAACGGTTTCTTTCGAAGTGGGGATCGCCCCGCTGACTGGTGATGGCGCGCTGCCGCTGTTCCTCTACAGCCTTGTCTATTTTGCGCTGGTGATTCTGGTTTCCCTCTATCCGGGCAAACTGCTGGATACCGTTGGCAACTTCCTGGCTCCGCTGAAAATCATTGCCCTCGTGGTGCTGGCCGTGGCGGCTATCATGTGGCCTGCGGGCCCAATCAGCCACGCGCTGGAAGCCTATCAGACTGCGCCGTTCTCTAACGGTTTCGTTAATGGCTATCTGACGATGGATACCCTCGGTGCGATGGTGTTCGGCATTGTTATCGTGAATGCCGCACGCTCCCGTGGCGTGAGTGAAGCGCGCCTGCTGACCCGTTATACCGTGTGGGCGGGCCTGATGGCGGGCGTTGGCCTGACGCTGCTGTACCTGGCGCTGTTCCGTCTGGGTTCCGACAGCGCATCGCTTGTCGATCAGAACGCCAACGGCGCAACTATTCTGCACGCGTACGTTCAGCACACCTTTGGTGGCGCAGGCAGCTTCCTGCTGGCGGCGCTGATCTTCCTGGCCTGTATGGTGACTGCGGTGGGCCTGACCACAGCATGCGCCGAGTTCTTCTCTCAGTACCTGCCGCTTTCTTACAAAACGCTGGTCTTCATCCTTGGCATCTTCTCGATGGTGGTGTCCAATCTGGGCCTGAGCCACCTGATTCAGATTTCCATTCCGGTGCTCACCGCGATTTATCCGCCATGTATTGCACTGGTAGTATTAAGCTTTACCCGCGGTTGGTGGCATAATTCGACCCGCGTGATCGCCCCGGCAATGTTCATCAGCCTGGTGTTCGGCTTGCTGGATGGCGTGAAAGCCTCCGTGTTTGCTGATATCCTTCCCGGCTGGACCGCGCATCTGCCGCTGGCACAGCAGGGTCTTGCATGGCTGATGCCAACGATTGTCGCCGCCGTGCTGGCGATGGGATGGGATCGCGCAGCAGGTCGTCAGGTAACCTCCAGCGCGCATTAATTAGCGGGCGAGGATTGAAATTAACCACGGGGCCATCGGCTCCGTGGTTTTGTTTTTGTTAAGGCAGTGGAATTCATGGCAACAGATAACAAGCTAAAGCGTGGGCTTACCGCCCGTCACATCCGCTTTATGGCGCTCGGTTCGGCTATCGGCACCGGTCTTTTTTATGGCTCGGCAGACGCCATTAAAATGGCCGGTCCCAGCGTGCTGCTGGCGTACCTCATCGGCGGCGTGGCCGCTTACATCATCATGCGTGCGCTCGGCGAAATGTCGGTGCACAACCCGTCTGCCAGCTCTTTTTCCCGCTACGCGCAGGAAAACTTAGGCCCGCTTGCAGGCCACATCACCGGCTGGACCTACTGCTTTGAAATCCTGATTGTCGCCATTGCTGACGTCACGGCGTTCGGCATCTACATGGGCGTCTGGTTCCCGGCTGTGCCGCACTGGATTTGGGTGCTGAGCGTGGTGCTGCTGATTTGTGCCATTAATCTGATGAGCGTGAAGGTCTTCGGCGAGCTGGAATTCTGGTTTTCGTTCTTTAAGGTTGCCACCATCATCGTGATGATCGTTGCCGGGTTTGGCATCATCATCTGGGGGATCGGCAACGGCGGGCAGCCGACGGGTATTCACAACCTCTGGAGCAACGGCGGCTTCTTCAGCAACGGCTGGATCGGGATGGTGATGTCCTTGCAGATGGTGATGTTCGCCTACGGCGGGATTGAAATCATCGGCATTACTGCCGGTGAGGCGAAAGACCCGGAGAAATCTATTCCGCGCGCTATCAATTCGGTACCCATGCGTATTCTGGTGTTCTATGTGGGCACGCTGTTTGTGATCATGTCGATTTACCCGTGGAACCAGGTCGGCACCAACGGCAGCCCGTTCGTGATGACCTTCCAGCATATGGGCATTACTTTTGCGGCCAGCATCCTGAACTTCGTGGTGCTGACGGCTTCGCTTTCCGCGATTAACTCTGACGTCTTCGGCGTGGGGCGCATGCTGCACGGCATGGCGGAGCAGGGCAGCGCGCCGAAGGTGTTCGCCAAAACCTCGCGTCGCGGCGTGCCGTGGGTGACGGTGGCGGTGATGACCATTGCTCTGCTGCTGGCGGTCTACCTGAACTACATCATGCCCGAAAACGTCTTCCTGGTGATTGCATCGCTCGCGACGTTCGCCACCGTCTGGGTGTGGATCATGATCCTGCTGTCGCAAATTGCCTTCCGTCGTCGCCTGTCGCCGGAAGAAGTGAAGAATCTTAAATTCAGGGTGCCTGGCGGCGTATTTACCACCGTTGTCGGTCTGCTGTTCCTGGTCTTTATCATTGTGCTGATTGGCTGGCATCCGGATACCCGTATTTCGCTTTACGTCGGCTTCGCGTGGATTGTGCTGCTGCTGATTGGCTGGCAGTTTAAGGTTCGTCGCGAGCGCCAGCGGGCTTTCGCGCAGTAATCTTTTTAAGCCCGGCGGCGTTCTGCTGCCGGGTTTCCCTTCTGGTTCAAACGTGTGAGAAATCACAAAACGCGTTAAGCGATTCCCTGCTCATATATGAGCAATTTGTGCATGGTGACTCGTCTTCTCCGGCATTAATGCGTCTGACGCATTAACAGATGCGGTAAATGCACTTATTCAGTCGCGCATTTTCACGCATCCTCATGGTTGATAAAAAGTTAAATATGTTAACTGATTTGTTAATCATGGAGGGCGAGATGCCTGTCACCACTGAAACTACTGCATTCCGCGCCAGGGCGATGGCCATTCTGCGCGTGACGTCGGGCAACTTCCTTGAGCAGTTCGACTTCTTCCTGTTTGGCTTTTACGCCACCTATATTGCCCACACCTTTTTTCCGGCAGAAAGCGAATTTGCTTCGCTGATGATGACCTTCGCGGTGTTTGGCGCAGGCTTCCTGATGCGCCCGATTGGGGCGGTTGTCCTGGGGGCGTGGATCGACAAAGTTGGACGCCGCAAGGGGCTTATCGTCACGCTCTCCATTATGGCTGCCGGGACGTTTATGATCGTGCTGGTGCCGGGCTATCAGTCCATCGGGCTGTGGGCGCCGCTGCTGGTGTTGTGTGGACGTTTGCTGCAAGGCTTCTCTGCCGGTGCCGAACTGGGCGGGGTGTCGGTCTATCTGGCAGAAATTGCCACGCCGGGGCGCAAAGGGTTTTACACCAGCTGGCAGTCGGGTAGCCAGCAGGTGTCAATCATGGTGGCGGCGCTGCTGGGCTTTACCCTGAATGAAATGATGGGGGCAGACACTCTGCAGGCCTGGGGATGGCGTATCCCGTTCGTTGTGGGCTGTCTGATTGTGCCGTTCATCTTTATGCTGCGCCGTCAGCTGACGGAGACGCAGGAGTACGAACAGCGCGACAACCATTTGCCGCTGAAACAGGCGATGAGTACGCTGCTGCAAAACTGGCGTGTGGTGGTGGCAGGCATGCTGATGGTGGCAATGACGACCACCGCGTTTTATCTGATCACCGTTTATGCTCCGACGTTTGGCAAAAAAGTCCTGCTGCTCAGCGCCTCCGACAGCCTGCTGGTCACTTTGCTGGTGGCGATTTCTAACTTCATCTGGCTACCGATCGGCGGCATGATTTCGGACCGGTTTGGCCGCAAGCCGGTGCTGATTGCCATGACGCTGCTGGCGATTTTCACCAGCTGGCCTGCGTTAACCGTGCTCGCCCATGCGCCGAGTTTTAGCATGATGCTGATTGTGCTGCTGTGGCTCTCCTTTATTTATGGCATATACAACGGCGCGATGATCCCGGCACTAACGGAAATCATGCCCGGGGAAGTGCGCGTCGCTGGTTTCTCTCTGGCCTATAGCCTTGCGACGGCGCTTTTTGGCGGCTTCACGCCGGCCGTTTCCACCGCGTTAATTCAATACACCGGCGATAAAGCGGCACCGGGATACTGGATGAGTTTCGCTGCTATCTGTGCGCTGCTTGCCACGCTCTATCTCTATCATCGAGCCTCATCTCACGGCTGGAGCAGCCGTCACTCTCACCCTTCAGGAGCAACACGATGAAACGTTTAGCCTTTTGGATGGCACTCACCTTTGCGGGCACCTTTAGCCTGAGCGCCAGTGCTGAAGAGATCACGGTGATGATTTCCGGTGGCTTTTCCGCAGCGCTCGATAAGTTGGCCCCGCAGTATGAAAAGGCAACGGGCGATACGGTGCATATTGTTCATGGTCCGTCGATGGGGAAATCTCCGGAGGCCATTCCGAACCGGCTGGCGGCAGGGCAGCCTGCTGATGCGGTGATCATGGTGGGATATGCGCTGGATAACCTGCAAAAAGCGGGAAAAATTGCGCCAGCTAGCCGAATGGAATTGGCAGACTCCCGCATCGGCATGGTGGTGAAAGCAGGTGAACTCGCGCCGGATATCCGTTCCGAAGCGGCACTCAAAGCGACGCTGCTGAAAGCCAAATCGATAGCCTACTCTGACAGCGCCAGCGGACGCTACGTACAAAGCGAGCTTTTCACCAAACTTGGCATTGCACAGGACGTGCAGGGCAAAGCAAAGATGATCGAAAAAACGCCCGTCGCCTCGCTGGTGGCAAAAGGAGAGTACGCCGTGGGCTTCCAGCAGGTTAGCGAGCTGCTGCCGGTGAAAGGGGCGGAATTTGTCGGGCGAATTCCTGAGCAGGTTCAGTACGTCACACGCTTTGCCGGTGCGGTGGTTAACAAAGCGGCACATGAGAACCAGGCCCGTGCTTTACTGCGTTATCTTGCTTCGCCGCAGGCCCAGGCGATAGTCCGCGAAACCGGGCTTGATCCCCTGCCCGCTAAGGCCGGAACAGGCCGATAATCATCTGCTCCAGTTCGGTTGCCAGCGGGGAAAGTTCGGTCCCCGCTTTTTTGATCAGGCCAACCTGTCTTTTTACTATCGGGTCAGTCAGCGGTTTTTGCACCAGCGCCGGGTTACCGCCTTCCGGTAGCGCCATGGACGGCACGGCGGCAATACCCAGCCCGGCTTCCACCATTCCGATCATCGTTGTGACATGGCGGGTTTCACAAACCGCAGGTCTGCGCGCGGTAATGTCGCCTAATGCCTGGTCGAGCAAATGCCGGTTACCGGACGATTTATTGAGCCAGATGTAATCGGCTTCGAAAAACGTTTTCCAGCTCAGGGAGGGCAGATGCGCCAGCGGGTGATCGTGCCGGCAAATGAGCTGATAGGTTTCATCCACCAGCGGCATAAAGGTGAGATCGGATTCCCCGCTGGAAAGAAAGCTGAGCCCAAAATCGGCCTGCCGGTTCTGCACGGCGGAGTAGACGTTACCTGCGCTGGTATCCACCAGTTTGATCCTGGCCCTGGCGAAGCGTTGACGAAAGTGAGCGATCACTTTGGGCATAAAATAGTAGGCGGCAGAAGGGATACAGGCCACGGTGACAATGCCGCTGCCGTAAAACATTTTGTCGCTAATGCCGGTCAGCGCATCTTCGAAATCCGCCAGCAGCAGCTGGGCTCGCGGGGCAAAGGTTCTGCCTACCTGCGTTAAGGTGACGCTGCGGGTTGTTCTGTCGAAGAGTCGAACGCCAAGGGCCGATTCCAGTTTTTCAATCCGGCGGCTGAGGGCCGATTGCGAAATACAGATGGCTTCCGCCGCATAGCGAAAGCTGCCGTGTTCACACAGGGCGATAAAAGCGTACAGATCCTGGAGGTCAAAATCAGGCACGGTGCGTCTCAGTTAACATTTGGATAACATACAGTGTATCGTAACTCTCTTTGCCGACGCACTCACACTTTTCAGCCTTATTTCGGTTTCTCCACCCCCTCTCTCCACCCAAAGAAAGCGCCATAATGATGAGTTGTACGCCGTCTGACTGTGGCATGGTGAACGCATTTTGAACAAAGGGGAATGATGATGTTGAAGGCATGGCATCTGCCTGTTGCGCCGTTCATTAAACAGCAGCAGGACCGACTGACGATTACGCTGTGGCTGAGCGGGGAGACGCTGCCGCTGAAGGTTACGCTTCGTGCGGAAGAGGATAACGAGGAGATCTCGCTGCCGATGCACCGTTTGCGCAGTGAGCCGCATCCGGGCGTGACCGCCTGGCGTGCGGAAATCGATCTGAGTCGCGGCCAGCCCCGCCGCCGCTACAGCTTTAAGCTGCTGTGGGCCAACCGTCAGCGCTGGTTTACGCCGCAGGGCTTTAGCGCGTATCCACCCGCGCGGCTGGAGCAGTTTGCGGTTGACGTGCCGGATACCGGGCCGCAGTGGGTCGCCGATCAGGTCTTCTATCAAATATTCCCCGACCGTTTCGCCCGCAGTGAACCGCGCACCGCGGAACAGGACAACGTCTATTATCACCATGCCGCCGGGCGCGATATTGTGCTGCGCCGCTGGGATGATCCTTTAACGGCAGAAGCCGGAGGATCGACGTTTTACGGCGGCGATCTCGACGGCATCAGCGAAAATCTGCCGTACCTGAAAAAACTTGGCGTCACGGCGCTGTACCTGAACCCGGTGTTCGTCGCCCCCAGCGTGCACAAGTACGATACCGAAGATTACCGCCACGTTGACCCGCAGTTTGGCGGCGACCAGGCACTGCTGCGGCTTCGGCACAATACTCGTCGGGAGGAAATGAGGCTTATCCTCGACGGCGTGTTTAACCACAGCGGCGATTCGCACAGCTGGTTTGACCGACATAACCGTGGGAGCGATGGCGCCTGCCACAACTCTTCTTCACACTGGCGCGACTGGTATAGCTTCTCAGCAGAAGGTAAAGCGCTGGACTGGCTCGGCTACGCCAGCCTGCCGAAGCTGGATTTCAGTTCCGAAACGCTGATCAATGAGATCTATCGCGATGAGGACAGCATCGTGCGCCACTGGCTGAAGGCACCCTGGAGCATGGACGGCTGGCGGCTGGACGTGGTGCATATGCTGGGCGAAGGCGGCGGGGCGCGCAACAACCTTCAGCACATCGCAGGAATTACCCGGGCGGCAAAAGAGACGCAGCCGGAAGCCTATATTCTCGGCGAGCATTTTGGCGATGCGCGCCAGTGGCTGCAGGCCGATGCGGAAGATGCGGCGATGAATTATCGCGGTTTTACCTTCCCGCTGTGGGGCTTCCTCGCGAATACCGATATCTCGTACGATCCGCAGATGATCGATGCGCAGACCTGCATGGCGTGGATGGATAACTACCGCGCCAGCCTGTCGCACCAGCAGCAGCTGAGGATGTTTAATCAACTGGACAGCCACGACACTGCGCGCTTTAAATCCCTGCTCGGCAAGGATGTGGCGCGCCTGCCGCTGGCGGTGGTGTGGCTGTTCACCTGGCCGGGTGTGCCCTGCATTTATTACGGTGACGAGGTAGGACTTGATGGCAACAACGACCCGTTCTGCCGCAAGCCGTTCCCGTGGGATAAAGAGCAACAGGACAGAGATCTGCTGGCGCTCTATCAGCGGATGACGAAGCTGCGTCATCGCACGCAGGCGCTGCGCCACGGTGGCTGTCAGGTTCTTTACGCCGAGGATAATGTGGTGGTGTTCGTCCGCGTACTGAAACAGCAGCGCGTGCTGGTGGCGATAAACCGGGGCGAGCCGTGCGAAGTCGTGCTGGAAGCCTCTCCGTTGCTGGCAGTTAAAGAATGGTTGCTCAAAGAGGGCAAAGGCACGTTGGCGGACGATGTGCTGGCGCTGCCGGCTATTTCCGCTTCTGTGTGGTTTGGTAATTAGCGGTCAGGATGCCCGGCGGCGCTTCGCTTGCATGGGCCTACAACGGAAATGTTCTCATGTAGGCCGGGTCAGGCGCAGCCGCCACCCGGCATGTTAATGATATAACTTTATAAAAGAATCCTTACCCAGTAGCGCTTCCCGCCACCAGCGCTGGGCCAGCCCATCGTTATGGTTGCGCCATGCCATGTAGGCTACGTCCTTCTCACGAAACGACAGCACCTCTTTCTCCACCAGTTCACCGTTTTCAAGCCACGGCCGGGCGATGTGACGGGGGAGGAAACCGCAGCCCATGCCCGCCCGCAGCAGCATGACTTCGGAATGAAAATCATCCACGCGAATTTGCGGCTGTTCGTCCATCAGATTGCTGTTGATAGGCTGACAGCTGCGGGCGCTGTCGCTGATCACTACTGCGCGATGCAGGCAGAGCTGATCGTTGGAGAGTGGCATATATATCTGCGCCAGCGGGTGTGAAGGGGCCACAACAAAGACGTTATCCAGCGTGCCGAGCATTTTGTACGACCACGCGGCTGACGTGGGTGGCTCGTTGATGGCGCCGAGGATCATATCCGCCCCATGATGCGTCAACTCTTCCCACGCGCCCGCGAGTGTGTGATGGGTGAAATTGAGTCGTGTTTGTTTGTTGAGGGCGTGAAACTCATCGATCAGCGGAAGCAGGGCTTTGAATGGAAAGGAGTCATCCAGCGCAATCGACAGCTCTTTCTCCCAGCCGGAGTGCACCTGCACCGCCTGTTTCTCCAGATCTTTTGCCGCGTTCAGCAGCAGACGCCCCTTCTCCAGCATCATCCTGCCCGTATCGGTGAATTTAGCCCGGTGACCGGAACGATCTAACAGCGTGATATTCAGATCGCTTTCCAGCTTTTGAATCATATAGCTGAGCGCGGCGGGGGTTTTGAACAACGATTCCGCCGCCGTGGCGAAGGATCCATGTTTGTCCAGTGCATCCAGAATCAGTAAGACATCAAGGTTTAAGCGCATGGTGGGAAAGCGTCAGAGGAAACAATACTGAGATTTTCCCTGAACCCGTTTATCGATAAAAGTGAAAAAATAAGAACGCTCCGGCGCAATTTTTTGACTAAGCCTGATAATTATTGCCGGGTGAATGAGTGTGGCGAAAATATATTTCGGCCTGCTGTCAGCAAACGGAAAAATTTCTTTAATAACTCGTTAGAAATTTCCGCCTATACTCATCTGACTTTCTCCCTCAGGATCCAACTGTTTACAACAGTCTTAGACCGTTGCCTTTTAACTTATTGATTAAGAAGGTGTGATATGTCTATCCGGGAACTGATTGACCCACAAAATTCTGCGCTTATTTTTATTGACCACCAGCCGCAAATGTCTTTTGGCGTAGCGAATATTGACCGTCAGACGCTGAAAAATAATACCGTCGCACTGGCTAAGGCCGGCAAAATTTTTAATGTGCCAACCCTTTATACCTCCGTGGAAACCAAAAGCTTTAGTGGATATATCTGGCCAGAGCTGCTGGCCGTGCATCCGGACGTCAAACCGATTGAGCGTACTTCCATGAACTCCTGGGAGGATGAGGCGTTTGTGAAAGCGGTGAAGGCAACCGGGCGCAAAAAGCTCATTATTTCCGCGCTGTGGACCGAAGTGTGCCTGACCTTCCCGGCGCTGATGGCGCTGGATGAAGGTTTTGAAGTTTACGTGGTGACTGATACCTCAGGCGGTACGTCCGTCGATGCCCATGAACGCGCTATCGATCGTATGGTGCAGGCGGGCGCGGTGCCGGTGACCTGGCAGCAGGTGCTGCTTGAGTACCAGCGTGACTGGTCACGTAAAGCCACTTACGACGCAGTAATGGATCTGGTGCGTGAACACTCCGGCGCTTACGGGATGGGCGTGGACTACGCTTATACCCTGGTGCACGGCGCGCCTGAACGTAAAGCGTAATGCTGACCGGCGGGCGATGGCCCGCCTTTTTGCGACCGTAAGGAATCCATCGCCATGAGCCAACAGAAACACGTGACGCTGGTCATCACCCATGCGCTGAACCCGCAGGATAGCTCCCGATACGAAGCGTGGCTGGGGAAAATTATGCCCGTGGCGGCGGAATTTCCCGGCCATCTTGGGGCCAACGTTATTCGTCCGGCCGACGGCCAGGGGATGTGGAACATCATTATTCGTTTCGATACGCTTGAGCATCTCTACGCCTGGACGCAGTCCGAAACCCGCCGGCAACTGGTGGATGAGATCACGCCGCTGCTGACCGAAGGCGACCGGACAGAGGTGCGCACCGAAGCGGCCTTCTGGTTCACCCCGCCTGCCGCAAACGTTCGTCAGCCTAAACGCTGGAAGCAGTTTCTCATTACGCTGCTGGTGATTTTCCCGAGCACGAACCTGGTGCCTGCCGTCACCGGCACGCTGTTCCCGATGCTGAAAGGCTCGTTGCTGTTGCATCTGATAAACGATGCCTGCGTGGTGGCACTGGTCGTCTGGCTCTGGATGCCCCTCGTTACCCGAATTTTTGCCGGCTGGCTGAAAAAAGCCTGAGCCGGCCTGAGGAGTCTGAAATGTCTCAATACGCCACTTTGATCCTGACCCACGGTGACATTCATACGCTTGATAAACAGAACCCGCTGGCGGAAGCCGTTGCAATAGCTAACGGGAAGATCATCGCTGCGGGCACTCACGAACGCGTGATGAGTTTCGCCAATGACGGAACGCAGATTGTCGATCTGAAAGGTCATACGGTGATCCCCGGCCTGAACGATTCCCACCTGCACCTGATCCGCGGCGGCCTGAACTACAACCTGGAGCTGCGCTGGGAGGGCGTGCCGTCGCTTGCCGACGCGCTGCGCATGCTGAAAGATCAGGCCGATCGTACGCCTTCGCCGCAGTGGGTGCGCGTGGTGGGCGGCTGGAGTGAGTTCCAGTTTGCTGAACGCCGTATGCCAACCATTGAAGAACTGAACGACGCCGCGCCGGACACGCCGGTGTTTGTGCTGCATCTCTACGATCGTGCACTGCTTAACCGTGCGGCACTGAAGGCGGTGGGCTACACCAAAGATACGCCCGATCCGGCCGGCGGCGAGATCGTTCGTGATAAAAACGGCAATCCGACAGGGATGCTGGTGGCGAAGCCTAATGCCATGATCCTTTATTCGACGCTGGCGAAGGGGCCGAAGCTGCCGATCGAGATGCAGGTAAACTCCACTCGCCAGTTTATGCGTGAGCTGAACCGTCTTGGGTTAACCAGCGCCATCGACGCGGGCGGCGGCTTCCAGAACTATCCGGAAGATTATCAGGTGATCGACGAGCTGCACGCCAAAGATCAGATGACGGTGCGTATCGCCTATAACCTCTTCACTCAGCGTCCGAAACAGGAGCTGGAGGACTTAGAACGCTGGACTGATATGCTTAAACCGGGGCAGGGCACTGATTTCTACCGTGCCAATGGTGCCGGGGAGATGCTGGTGTTTTCGGCGGCCGATTTTGAAGACTTCCTGCAGCCGTGCCCCGATCTGCCGGAAGGGATGGAAGACGAGCTGGAACGCGTGGTGCGCCACCTGGTTGAGCACCGCTGGCCGTTCCGTCTGCATGCCACCTACGACGAGTCCATCAGTCGGATGCTTGACGTGTTCGAGAAGGTGAACCGTGATATTCCCTTCAACGGCCTGCACTGGTTCTTTGACCATGCGGAAACCATCACCGAGCGTAACATTGAGCGCGTAAAAGCGCTGGGCGGCGGCATTGCCGTGCAGCACAGAATGGCGTTCCAGGGGGAGTACTTTGTCGACAGATACGGCAAAGAGGCGGTGAAACACACCCCGCCGGTGGCAAAAATGCTCGAACTGGACGTGCCGGTTGGTCTGGGTACGGATGCAACTCGTGTGGCGAGCTACAACCCGTGGACCGCGCTGTACTGGCTGGTGTCTGGCCGTACCGTCGGCGGGATGGCAATGTATGACGATAACAACCGACTGCCGCGCGACGTGGCGCTGGAGCTGTGGACGGCGGGCAGCGCCTGGTTCTCCAGCGAACAGGGTAAAAAAGGGCGTATTGTTGCCGATCAGCTGGCGGATTTGGTGGTGTTGTCGAAAGACTACTTCCGCGTGCCGGAAGAGGAGATCAAAGGCATTGAATCGGTGCTGACAATTGTCGACGGCAAGGTGGTTTACGCCGCCGGGCACTTCAGCCCGCTTGCGCCGCCGTCTATCCCAATCGTACCGGACTGGTCGCCGGTGTTGAAAGTGCCCGGACATTATCGTTCCGCACCGCCAGCCGCAGCGAAGGTTGGCGCGGTGGTGCAGATGCATCAGTGCGCCGGCAGCTGTGGTGTGCATGGGCATTCGCATGATATTGCGCGGAAGTCAGGTATTCCGGTATCGGATGACCAGGCCTTCTGGGGCGTGCTGGGGTGCAGCTGTTTTGCTTTTTGAGATCGGAGCGGCCTGATCCCCTCTCCCCGGCCCTCTCCCAAAGGGAGAGGGAGAAAAAAGAGCCCAGCTCAAGAGGGGGAGGGAGAAAACCGCACAGAACAGTTCCCTCTCCCTGCGGGAGAGGGTTAGGGAGAGGGAGAAACCTCAATCACCAGACATAAAAAAGCCCGCATTCGCGGGCCTTTCGTTCATCAATCAGCGCTGATTACAGGCCGTTGACGTTCTCAGTCAGGTATTTAGCAACACCGGCTGGAGAGGCGTTCATGCCTTCTTTGCCTTTTTCCCACTGAGCCGGGCATACTTCGCCGTGCTCTTCGTGGAACTGCAGCGCGTCAACCATACGCAGCATTTCGTCGATGTTACGACCCAGCGGCAGATCGTTCACAACCTGGTGACGAACGATGCCGTTCGCGTCGATCAGGAAGGAACCGCGCAGCGCAACGCCTGCGTCCGGATGCTCGATGCCGTAAGCCTGCTGGATTTCACGTTTAATGTCCGCAACCATCGCGTATTTCACTGCACCGATCCCGCCTTTGTCGACAGGGGTGTTGCGCCATGCGTTATGAACAAATTCGGAGTCGAAGGAAACGCCAACCACTTCTACGCCGCGTTTCTGGAACTCTTCGTAACGCTTGTCGAAAGCAATCAGCTCAGACGGGCATACGAAGGTGAAATCCATTGGCCAGAAGAACAGCACGGTCGCTTTGCCAGCGGTGTGCTGCTTGAAGTTGAAGTTATCAACGATTTCGCCGTTACCCAGTACAGCAGCGGCGGTAAAGTCAGGAGCAGGACGGGTTACCAGAACCATGAGGTTCTCCTCTAAATTTATAAGGTTAATGGAACGCAACGCGGGCCAGTATAGGGAGAGGAAGCAGGTGACTCAATGAGGCGCTGACAATCGTTGAGACAGGTTTTACCTATCAATTATTATTTTAACAACCGTTCCAGCTTAGCGATTCTGTGAGAAAGCGCAAGTTTTACAGCGCTTGTGCTTTCGCCTGCGCCATCATGCGCGGGTAAAACGCCCAGAAAGTTTCTTCGAGCTGTGCGTAATGCGTGTCCAGATCCTGCCAGGAATCACGCAGGGCATCCAGGCGCGGGCGGCGGCTTGCCATGCCGTTCAGTACGCTCTGAATAAAATCCATATCGCTGTAGCGCTCGAGCCAGCGTTCGGACCACAGGTAGTGGTTGAGATTCACAAAGCGCGGCGGCGAGTCGGGCAAAATGGTGGATACCTGCGCGTGAGCGTGGCGAACAAATGCGCGCAGCGACATCTCTGGTGACAATTTTTCCCAGTCCCGCGATAAGAAGTGATCCCACATCACGTCGAGCGTAATGGGCGCCACGCGGCGGGTTTCCGGGCGAAACCACGTTTTCGCAGTTTTCACTTCAGCCAGGTTATCCGTCAGCACGTCGATACGGCGATGCATGTAGATACCGCTGACGACATCAGGGGCATAGTCATCGTCCGGGTTACCGCGAACAAAATCGGCCAGCAAATTGCCCGGCAGCGAGCTGTTGGCGAGGTGTGCGAGATGCAGGTGAGCCAGAAAGTTCATGAGTCCGTTATCCGTATTTAAAGGGCTTACAGGTTGCAGCCAAAGCAGCCTGCCACTAGACTACCCGCCTCTTTATTATGCTTGAGTTACCGTCATGCGCGTCGCCGATTTTTCTTTTGAACTGCCCGAATCTCTTATTGCCCACTACCCACAGCCGGAGCGCAGTGGCTGCCGTTTGCTGTCGCTGGATGGGCCAACGGGCGCGCTGACGCACGGTACTTTCACCGATCTGCTCGAGAAGCTCAACCCTGGCGATCTGCTGGTCTTTAACAATACCCGCGTGATCCCGGCGCGCCTGTTCGGTCGTAAGGCCAGCGGCGGCAAGATTGAAGTGCTGGTTGAGCGGATGCTCGATGATAAACGTATTCTGGCACATATTCGCGCCTCGAAAGCGCCTAAGCCTGGTGCGGAACTGCTGCTGGGCGACGATGAAAGCATCAACGCGACGATGGTCGCTCGCCATGACGCGCTGTTTGAAGTTGAGTTCAACGATGAGCGCCCGGTGCTCGATATCCTCAACGCTATCGGCCATATGCCGCTGCCGCCGTACATCGATCGTCCGGACGAAGACTCAGACCGCGAGCTGTACCAGACCGTCTACAGCCAAAAGCCCGGCGCGGTAGCTGCGCCGACGGCGGGTCTGCATTTCGATGAGCCTCTGCTGGCGAAACTGCGCGAAAAAGGCATTGAGATGGCGTTTGTGACGCTGCACGTCGGTGCGGGTACCTTCCAGCCGGTACGTGTCGACAGCATCGAAGATCACATCATGCACTCCGAATATGCGGAAGTGCCGCAGGAAGTCGTGGATGCGGTGCTGGCAGCGAAAGCGCGCGGCAGCAAAGTGGTTGCGGTAGGCACCACGTCTGTTCGTTCTCTGGAAAGCGCGGCGCAGGCGGCGAAGGGGGATCTCATCGAACCGTTCTTCGGCGACACGCAAATCTTCATCTATCCGGGCTATCAGTACAAAGTGATCGATGCGCTGGTGACCAACTTCCACCTGCCGGAGTCGACGCTCATCATGCTGGTCTCGGCCTTTGCCGGTTATCAGCACACGATGAACGCCTATAAGTCTGCGGTAGAACAAAAATATCGCTTTTTTAGCTACGGGGATGCCATGTACATCACGTACAATCCGTCGGCTATTCATGAACGCGTTGGGGAATAATTCCGCGGCGCTGGGTTAATACGTCAGACTGTCTTTCTGACGCTGGAGCAATAATGAAATTTGAACTGGATACTACCGACGGACGCGCACGCCGCGGCCGCCTGGTCTTCTATCGCGGCGTGGTTGAAACGCCTGCCTTTATGCCCGTTGGCACCTACGGCACCGTAAAAGGGATGACGCCGGAAGAAGTCGAAGCCACCGGCGCGCAGATTATTCTCGGCAACACCTTCCATCTGTGGCTGCGTCCGGGCCAGGAGATCATGAAGCTGCACGGCGATCTCCACGATTTTATGCAGTGGAAAGGACCGATCCTCACCGACTCCGGTGGCTTCCAGGTGTTCAGCCTCGGCGACATCCGTAAGATCACGGAAGAGGGCGTGCACTTCCGCAACCCGATCAACGGCGATCCGATTTTCCTCGATCCGGAAAAATCCATGGAGATTCAGTACGATCTCGGTTCTGACATCGTCATGATCTTTGACGAATGTACGCCGTACCCGGCGGACTGGGATTACGCTAAGCGCTCAATGGAAATGTCCCTGCGTTGGGCGAAACGCAGCCGCGATCGTTTTGATTCGCTTGAGAATAAAAATGCGCTGTTCGGTATTATTCAGGGCAGCGTTTACGAAGATTTACGCGATATCTCCGTGAAAGGTCTGGTGGAGATTGGTTTTGATGGCTACGCTGTCGGCGGCCTGGCTGTCGGCGAGCCGAAGGAAGACATGCACCGCATTCTCGAGCATGTCTGCCCGCAAATCCCGGCAGACAAACCACGATACCTGATGGGAGTGGGCAAGCCGGAAGACCTGGTGGAAGGCGTTCGTCGCGGTATTGACATGTTCGACTGCGTGATGCCAACGCGTAATGCCCGCAACGGTCACCTGTTTGTCACCGACGGCGTGGTGAAAATCCGTAATGCGAAGCATAAAAGCGACACCAGCCCACTCGACGCAGAGTGCGATTGCTACACCTGTCGCCATTATTCACGCGCTTATTTGCATCATCTCGATCGTTGCAACGAGATTTTGGGCGCGCGTCTCAATACCATCCATAATCTTCGCTACTATCAGCGCTTAATGGCTGGTTTACGCAAGGCTATCGAAGAGGGTAAATTAGAGAGCTTTGTGACGGAGTTTTACCAACGCCAGGGTCGGGATGTTCCGCCTTTAAACGTTGATTAATTTTAATAATGAGGGAAATTCAATGAGCTTTTTTATTTCTGATGCGGTAGCCGCTACCGGTGCACCGGGCCAAAGCAGCCCGATGTCTCTGATCCTGATGCTGGTGGTGTTCGGTCTGATTTTCTACTTCATGATCCTGCGCCCGCAGCAGAAGCGTACCAAAGAGCATAAAAAGCTGATGGACTCCATCGCTAAAGGTGATGAAGTGCTGACCAACGGCGGTCTGGTTGGTCGCGTAACCAAAGTTGCTGAAGCGGGCTACATCGCTATCGCGCTGAACGATACCACCGAAGTGGTTATCAAGCGTGACTTCGTCGCTGCCGTGCTGCCGAAAGGCACCATGAAGGCGCTGTAATTTCTTGTTTTCCCAAAGGGAACTGCCGTGTTAAACCGTTATCCTTTGTGGAAGTACATTATGCTGGTCGTCGTGATTCTCGTCGGCCTGCTTTACGCACTTCCCAACCTGTATGGTGAGGATCCGGCTGTTCAAATCACTGGCGTGCGTGGTAACGCCGCCAGTGAGCAAACGCTGATCCAGGTCCAGAACACTTTAGAAAAAGAAAAAATCACCGCGAAGTCTGTGGCACTGGAAGAGGGCGCAATTCTTGCTCGCTTCGACTCCACTGACATCCAACTGCGCGCGCGCGAAGCGCTGGTCGATCTGCTGGGTGACAAGTATGTCGTGGCGCTTAACCTGGCTCCGGCGACGCCGCGCTGGCTCGCTATGCTGAAAGCTGAGCCGATGAAGCTCGGCCTTGATCTGCGCGGCGGCGTACACTTCCTGATGGAAGTGGATATGGACACCGCGCTGGGTAAACTCCAGGAACAAAACATCGATGGCCTGCGCAGCGATCTGCGTGAAAAGGGCATTGGCTACACCACGGTTCAAAAAGCCGATAACTACGGTTTGAGCATTACGTTCCGCGACAGCGCGGCGCGCGATCAGGCTATCGACTATCTTGCGCCTCGCCATCGTGATTTGGTTATCTCAAACCAGGGCGGCAACCAGCTGCGCGCGGTGATGACCGATGCACGCATGAAAGAAGCGCGCGAGTATGCCGTACAGCAGAATATCAACATCCTGCGTAACCGTGTGAACCAGCTGGGCGTTGCCGAGCCGGTGGTACAGCGTCAGGGGGCAGACCGCATCGTGGTGGAACTGCCTGGTATTCAGGACACCGCCCGTGCGAAAGAAATTCTGGGCGCGACCGCGACCCTGGAGTTCCGTCTGGTGAATACCAACGTCGATCAGTCTGCTGCCGCTTCAGGCCGCGTACCGGGCGACTCTGAGGTGAAAAACACCCGTGAAGGCCAGCCGATTGTGCTGTACAAGCGCGTGATCCTGACCGGTGACCACATCACCGATTCCACCTCAAGCCAGGACGAATACAACCAGCCGCAGGTTAACATCTCGCTCGACAGCGCCGGTGGTAACATCATGTCTAACTTCACCAAGGACAACATCGGTAAGCCGATGGCGACCCTGTTTGTGGAGTACAAAGACAGCGGTAAAAAAGATGCGAAAGGCCGTGCCGTTCTGGTGAAACAGGAAGAGGTGATTAACGTCGCTAATATCCAGTCTCGCCTGGGCAACAGCTTCCGTATTACCGGGATCAACAACCCGAACGAAGCGCGTCAGCTTTCGCTGCTGCTGCGTGCCGGTGCGCTGATTGCGCCAATCCAGATTGTTGAAGAACGCACCATCGGTCCAACTCTCGGTCTGCAGAACATCAAGCAGGGCCTGGAAGCGTGTCTGGCCGGTCTGGTGGTGTCGATTCTGTTCATGATCTTCTTCTACAAGAAGTTTGGTCTGATCGCGACCTCTGCGCTGATTGCGAACCTGGTGCTGATCGTCGGCATCATGTCGCTGCTGCCGGGGGCGACGCTGAGTATGCCTGGGATTGCGGGTATCGTGTTAACCCTTGCGGTAGCGGTCGATGCTAACGTACTGATTAACGAACGTATTAAGGAAGAGCTCAGCAACGGACGTACCGTTCAGCAGGCGATTGACGAAGGTTACCGTGGCGCATTCAGCTCCATCTTCGATGCGAACATTACCACGCTGATCAAAGTCATCATCCTGTATGCGGTCGGTACCGGTGCAATTAAAGGCTTCGCCATCACCACCGGTATCGGTGTGGCGACTTCCATGTTTACCGCGATCGTCGGCACCCGTGCCATCGTAAACCTGTTGTACGGCGGCAAACGCATCAACAAGCTGTCTATCTGAGGAGTGCGTTGTGGCACAGGAATATACCGTTGAACAATTGAACCACGGCCGTAAAGTCTATGACTTTATGCGCTGGGACTTCTGGGCCTTTGCAATATCAGGCCTGTTGCTGGTGGCGTCCATCATCGTGATTGGCGTGCGCGGCTTCAACTGGGGTCTCGACTTCACCGGTGGTACGGTGATTGAAATTACCCTGGAAAAACCAGTGGATATGGAGCAAACGCGCGCCTCGCTTGAAAAAGCAGGCTTCGTTGAGCCACTGGTGCAGAACTTTGGCAGCAGCCATGACATCATGGTGCGCATGCCTCCGGTGAAAACCGAGAGCGGCAGCCAGGAGTTGGGCAGCAAAGTGCTGAACGTGATTAACGAATCTACCTCTCAGAACGCGGCGGTGAAGCGTATTGAGTTTGTAGGGCCGAGCGTCGGTGCCGATCTGGCGCAGAGCGGGGCAATGGCGCTGATGGCGGCACTGATCTCCATTCTGGTCTACGTTGGTTTCCGCTTCGAGTGGCGTCTGGCGGCGGGGGTGGTTATCGCCCTTGCGCACGACGTGGTGATCACCATGGGCATTCTCTCGCTGTTCCATATTGAGATTGACCTGACTATCGTCGCGTCGCTGATGTCGGTTATCGGCTACTCGTTGAACGACAGCATCGTGGTTTCAGACCGTATTCGTGAGAACTTCCGTAAGATCCGTCGCGGTACGCCTTACGAGATCTTTAACGTCTCCCTGACCCAGACGCTGCACCGTACGTTGATCACATCCGGTACCACTTTGATGGTTATCCTGATGCTGTTCCTGTTTGGTGGCCCGGTGCTGGAAGGCTTCTCGCTGACCATGCTTATCGGTGTCTCCATTGGTACTGCATCCTCCATCTACGTGGCATCTGCGCTGGCGCTGAAGCTGGGCATGAAGCGCGAGCATCTGCTGCAGCAGAAAGTGGAGAAAGAGGGCGCCGATCAGCCTTCAATCCTGCCGTAAGGCCTGCGTTGCAAAATCGAATCCCGGTCAAATGGCCGGGATTTTTTTATGCCAAATTTATGGGTTTCCGGTAGGGTTAGCGGATTATCTCTGTTTAAAGGACGCTACAGAAATGACCACGTCTCATCACATTCGCCTGCAAAATGTTTCACCACCGCAAACCTGGACCGACTTACCATCCGTCATCCTGAGTGATGCCACGCTTGCGGAACGTAAAAACCGCGTGCTGGCAGGTATGCGTCAGCAGAAACTCGATACGCTGATTATCTATGCCGACAAAGAGCACGGCGGCAATTTCGAATACCTCACCGGGTTTATTCCGCGTTTTGAAGAGGCGCTGTTGGTGTTGCATCAGGATGGGGAAGCGGTGCTGGTGCTCGGTAACGAAAACCTGAAGCTTGCCCCTCATGCGCGGCTCAAAAACCGGGTGCTGCACGCGCCGTGGTTCTCTTTACCGAATCAGCCGATGGATAACACGCAGTCTTTGCCCGAAATTTTGCGGGATGCGGGCCTGGCGTCGGGAAAAATTTTGGGGCTGGCGGGCTGGAAGCTGTTTACAGGCCTGAATGAAAACGTACGCCAGATGTTCGACATGCCGGCGTTCATTGTCGATGCCATTCGCGAAGCGGCCCCGGACGCAGAATTGTGCAATGCCACCGGCCTGTTTATCTCACCGGCAAACGGTGCGCGCGTTATCAATAATGCCAATGAGCTTGCGCACTACGAGTACGGCGCAAATCTGGCTTCGACGGCTATCCAGCGTGCGCTGAATGCGATAGAGGTGGGGAAAACTGAAAAGCAGATTGCCAGCCTCCTGGCGGCAGACGGGCAGCTCAATAACGTTGTGACCATCGCTGCCACCGGCGATCGTTTTGCACATGCGAATCTCTATCCTGGCGATAAGCAGGTTCAGAAGGGTGACAAATTCTCTTTGACCGTCAGCTACAAAGGCGGCCTCAGCAGTCGTGCAGCCTACGTGGTGGAAAGCGCTTCTCAGCTGCCGGAAGCCGTCAGTGATTATCTGGACGTGGTTGCGATACCTTATTTCCGTGCTGTTGTAGCGTGGCTGGAGAACATCCATCCGGGCATGACCGGCGGTGAGCTGTATCAGCTTATCGAAGGCGTTTTACCGAAAGCCGACTATCACTGGCATCTGAATCCTGGACACCTGGTGGCGGATGAAGAGTGGCTCTGCTCGCCGGTGTCAGCCCGGTCGGACATTCCATTAGCCAGCGGTATGCTGCTGCAAATTGATATTATTCCCTCCCGCGCGGGTTATGCGGGGGCAAGCATTGAGGACACCGTGGCGCTGGCCGATGAAGCGCTGCGTCAACAGCTTGCTTCTGAGTATCCGCAACTTTGGGCGCGAGTTCAGGCAAGGCGTGAGTGGATCCAGAGAGAAGTGGGGATTAACTTACCGGAGTGCGTGCTGCCGTTTTCCAATACCGTTGGGTATTTGCGCCCGTGGCTGTTGGATCAGAGTAACGCGTTGAGTCTGAGGTAATAAAAAAAGCCGGGTGGCCGCAATGCCCACCCGGCCTGTGGTTCATATCAGGATTGACTTCTGTAGGCCCGGCAAGCCTGCGCCGCCGGGCATCACGCTTATCAGAAGTTGTAACCCACGACCAGATAACCACCCCAGCCGGTTGAACGGACGCTGAAGTCGCCGTTGCCGAAGTTCAGGCTGGCGTCGTCGTTCCACTGGCCGCCGTTGTGCCAGTAACGGGCAACTACGGAGTAGTGCCAGTGATCGTAGTTCAGCGCCAGGATGTGGCTGGAGGCGATAGAGTTATTGGTACGTGCCTTGTTGCCGTTATTGTCGCGGAAGCCAATGTCGCCGAGCTCAGAACCCCAGTCAAAGTTGGTGAAGCCGATATAGCTCAGCTGGCCGCCCCACAGCTGGGTGATTGGCACGAAGTATTTCACCTTGAAGCGGTAGCCGTCCCACTCGTTCTGGTTTTCTGCACCGTAGTTTTGCCATTGGTATTTTGCATAGACGTTCATGGACAGGCTCATTGGCAGGCCGGTGTCGATATCCGTACCCAGGCCCATATACCAGGTGCTCTGACGACCCGAGGCGTTGCGGCCCATATCGTAGATGTAGTTGTTGGCGAAGTACCACTCTTTGAACGGGCCGAAGCTCAGATCAGCACCGGTCAGCTTATCGATGGAGAAGCGCGGTTCAATTTCCATAAACAATGGAGAGCCGTGGTTCCAGATACCTTTTGCGTCGGTGTTGCCACCGAAGAAGACGGGTGCATCCATATAACCATAGAAATCGAACCAATCTTTCTTGGCGAAGGCTTCGTATTCCAGATAGGTATCGTTACGGATCTGTGGTCCGAAACGGGTGTGATAGCTTCCTACCACGTTGACACTCTGGTGCCACCAGTCAGAAACGTATTCAGGTTTGCTGTTTTCTGCTGCGCCTGCGGTGAAAGATGTAGAAAGAGCGAGCACTGCACTGGCTGCAAGTAATGTTTTTTTCATCATGATGCCACTTGTTGAAATCCCTCGCGGGGAGTGAAAAGAATCGCCGGAGCGTTTCTAAATGTAACGGTTTTCTGCGAGGCCTATTATAAGAATCATTGCTCACAAAAATATGTGGTGTTTCACAGTTTTCTCAAGTACGTAATCGATTGCGTTCACGTTTGCGTACATTGTCGGCGGGGATTGTACGGATTATCGTAAATGTTTCCAGGGTTTTCTGAAAAACGGAAAAGATTGCAGAGGGTGTCGAAAGATAAGCGGAAGGAGTCAAACGTTGCCGGATAACGGGCGCTATCCGGCCATAAAGGATTACTGCGGCGTGACGGGCTGAATATCGTGGATGCGCACAAATACCGGCTGTTTGGCATCACTGCCGCTCAGCTGCAGCGGAATGTCCACATCGCTCGGGGCCAGAACGCTGGCCGGAGCGTTGATCAGCTGGTTTTTAACGTTCACTTCCTGGAAGCTATCGGTGGTGCCCTGAATCACGCCCCACTCGACTGTGCCGCTAAATGCGGGGAGCGGATCGTTGGATTCGCCCTGAATACGCAGCGTGGCGCGCAGGCCATCGGCGTTTGGCGCAATATTAATCAGCGACATTTTCAGGGTGCCAATCTGGCTTTCCAGACGTGCTGGCGTATGAGAGCCCGGCAGCAGATAGACGCCGCTTGCCGATTTGGCGTTCAGCGAATTTTGCTGGGTGATTTTCACCGTTTCCTGATTGAGCTTACTCATATCCTGATTCAGCGCGCTGACGCTCTGCTGCATCTGGTGAATTTCGGTTTGCTGTGCACAGGCGCTCAGGGTAAACAGGCTGCCCAGCGCGAGAAGTCGAACGAAACGTCTTGTCATCATGAGGATCCTTGTAGGGGTCTGCCGGGGATAATGGTAGCAGGAGAGGGGATTATTCCTCACGGGGGATTGTCTCAAAATGACGGCTGAGTGCGGGTCGTGGTAAAATAGAAAGATGTCACACTTCTTCGTCAGGACGCGCCATGCATTGCCCATTTTGTTTCGCTGTAGATACCAAAGTGATCGACTCCCGCCTGGTCGGGGAAGGATCCTCCGTACGCCGCCGCCGCCAGTGCCTGGTGTGTAACGAACGCTTCACCACCTTTGAAGTGGCAGAACTCGTTATGCCGCGGGTGGTGAAAAGTAACGATGTGCGTGAACCGTTCAATGAAGATAAGCTGCGCAGTGGTTTACAGAAAGCGCTGGAAAAACGCCCGGTGAGCTCAGATGACGTCGAGATGGCGGTCAATCACATTAAATCTCAGCTTCGTGCAACAGGCGAACGTGAAGTACCGAGCAAGCAAATCGGTAATCTGGTGATGGAACAGCTCAAGAAACTGGATAAGGTCGCCTACATTCGTTTCGCTTCCGTCTACCGCAGCTTTGAAGACATTAAAGAATTCGGCGAAGAGATCGCCCGCCTACAGGATTGACCGATGCAAGACGAAATGTACATGGCGCGAGCCCTGCAGCTGGCCGCTCTGGGGCGTTTTACCACGCATCCTAATCCACGCGTCGGCTGCGTTATCGTGAAAGACGGCGAAATCGTCGGGGAAGGGGCACACTATCGTGCGGGGGAACCTCACGCGGAAGTGCACGCTCTGCGCATGGCGGGCGAAAAAGCCAAAGGCGCAACGGCCTACGTTACTCTCGAACCGTGCAGCCATCATGGCCGCACGCCGCCGTGCTGCGAAGCGCTCATTACTGCAGGCGTCAGTCGCGTCGTGGCCGCGATGCAGGATCCTAACCCTCAGGTGGCCGGGCGTGGGCTGTATCGTTTGCAGCAGGAAGGCATCGAAGTCAGCCACGGGCTGATGATGAGCGAAGCAGAAGCGCTCAATAAAGGCTTCCTGAAGCGTATGCGCACCGGCTTTCCGTATATTCAGCTCAAGCTGGGCGCATCCCTCGATGGCCGTACGGCAATGGCGAGCGGTGAAAGCCAGTGGATAACTTCCCCGCAGGCACGCCGTGACGTGCAGCGTCTGCGCGCCGAAAGCCACGCAATTTTAACCACCAGCGCCACGGTGCTGGCGGATAACCCGGCGCTGACCGTGCGCTGGGAAGAGCTCAACGAAGAGGTGAAGGCCAGCTATCCGCAGGAAAATCTGCGGCAGCCCGTGCGCATCGTGCTCGACAGGCTGAATCAGGTCACGCCGGAGCATCGCATCGTGCAGCAGCCGGGCGAAACCTGGTTTGCCCGAACTCAGCCTGACTCACGTGAATGGCCGGAGTCTGTGCGCACTGTGCAAATTCCGGAACACAACGGCCATCTCGATCTCGTCCTGCTGATGATGCAGCTTGGCAAACAGCAAATTAACAGCATCTGGGTGGAAGCAGGTCCGACGCTCGCGGGAGCGCTGCTCCAGGCCGGGCTGGTTGATGAGCTGATTGTGTACGTCGCGCCTAAACTATTAGGCAGCGATGCCCGTGGATTATGTGTCCTGCCAGGGCTTGAGAAACTCGCCGATGCACCCCAGTTCAGTTTCAGCGAGATACGCCACGTTGGCCCGGATCTCTGTTTGCATTTAAGACCTGCGTAAGTTGCTCTCAATAACCGAAGCAGCACACGAAATATTATGATAAAATCCGCCCCCCTCATGGGGTAAGTCGAATCCCAAAAGGAAAAGTATGAACATTATCGAAGCTAACGTAGCGGCACCTGAAGCCCGCGTCGCCATCACCATTGCGCGTTTCAACAACTTCATCAATGAAAGCCTGCTGGAAGGTGCGGTTGACGCCCTGAAGCGTATTGGTCAGGTGAAAGACGAAAATATTACCGTTGTCTGGGTTCCGGGCGCGTACGAACTGCCGCTGGCAGCGGGCGCACTGGCGAAGACCGGCAAATACGACGCGGTGATCGCGCTGGGCACCGTAATTCGTGGCGGTACTGCTCACTTTGAATATGTCGCCGGTGGCGCAAGCAATGGCCTGCTGCACGTTGCGCAGGAGAGCGAAATTCCGGTTGCCTTCGGCGTTTTGACCACCGAAAGCATCGAACAAGCCATCGAACGCGCTGGCACCAAGGCCGGTAACAAAGGTGCAGAAGCTGCACTGACCGCGCTGGAAATGATTAATGTATTGAAGGCCATCAAGGCCTGAATTTTGTAAGGGGAATTCCGTGAAACCTGCTGCTCGTCGCCGCGCCCGTGAGTGTGCTGTCCAGGCGCTTTACTCCTGGCAGTTGTCCCATAACGACATCGCTGATGTTGAATATCAGTTCCTGGCGGAACAGGACGTGAAAGACGTCGACGTCGTGTACTTCCGCGAACTGCTGTCCGGAGTGGCGACCAACAGCGCGTATCTTGACGGCCTGATGAAGCCGTATCTCTCCCGCCTGCTCGAAGAGCTGGGTCAGGTTGAGAAAGCCGTGCTGCGCATCGCGCTGTTCGAGCTGGCTAAGCGTGACGATGTGCCGTACAAAGTGGCCATCAACGAAGCTATCGAGCTTGCGAAAACCTTCGGCGCTGAAGACAGCCACAAGTTCGTTAACGGCGTGCTGGATAAAGCAGCTCCGGTCATCCGTCCCCGCAAGAAGTAATCTGTTTAGCCGACGTTAACGGGCACTCCGTTATCGTCGGCATTCTCTTTTCCCGGCTCGAGGCATGACCTATGGCTTGCGGCGAATTTTCTCTCATTGCCCGTTATTTTGATCGCGTCAGAAGCTCCCGTCTGGATGTTGAAACCGGCATCGGCGACGACTGCGCGCTGCTGAACGTTCCCGAAAAACAAACCCTGGCGATCAGCACCGATACGCTGGTATCGGGCATTCATTTCCTACCGGATATTAATCCTGCTGATTTGGCCCGCAAGGCGCTGGCGGTGAACTTAAGCGATCTCGCCGCAATGGGCGCCGATCCTGCGTGGCTCACGCTCGCGCTGACCTTACCTGCCGTCGACGAAGCCTGGCTTGCCGCGTTCAGCGACAGTCTGTTTGAACAGCTGAACTACTACGATATGCAGCTGATTGGCGGTGACACCACTAAAGGGCCGCTGTCGATGACGCTGGGCATTCACGGCTTTGTGCCGGAAGGACGAGCGCTCAAGCGTTCCGGGGCGAAACCGGGCGACTGGGTTTACGTCACCGGTACGCCGGGCGACAGCGCGGCAGGGCTGGCGATTTTGCAGGAGCGTTTGCGGGTTTCGGTGAAAGAAGACGCAGACTATCTGGTGAAGCGTCATCTGAACCCGACTCCGCGAATCCTGGCGGGGCAGGCGCTGCGCGGTCTGGCGAATGCGGCTATCGATCTTTCTGATGGCCTGATTTCCGATCTCGGTCATATCCTCAAGGCCAGCGAGTGCGGCGCCCGAATCGATTTGGATGCACTGCCGTTCTCTGAAGCGATGCAGCGTTGCGTGGAGCCTGAGCAGGCGCTGCGCTGGGCGCTGTCCGGCGGCGAAGACTATGAGCTCTGCTTCACCGTACCTGAACTCAACCGCGGTGCGCTGGACGTGGCGCTCGGTCATTTTGGCATGAAATATACCTGCATCGGCCAGATTAGCGCCGACGTGGAAGGCCTGCATTTTCAACGTGACGGCAAGCCGGTCACGCTCGACTGGAAGGGATATGACCATTTTGCGCAGTAAAGATGTCGCCAAAAGCCGCCTGAACCTGCTGAATCCGTGGCACCTGTTAGCCACCGGTTTCGGCAGCGGGCTGAGCCCGATTATGCCCGGTACGGCGGGATCGATTGCCGCTATTCCCTTCTGGTATCTGATGACCTTCCTGCCCTGGCAGCTCTATTCGCTGGTGGTGATGCTTGGGATCTGCATCGGCGTCTACATTTGCCATCGCACCGCGAAGGATATGGGCGTGCACGATCACGGCAGCATCGTCTGGGATGAGTTTATCGGCATGTGGATAACGCTGATGGCGCTGCCGACCAACGCCTGGCAGTGGGTGGCGATCGGCTTTGTGCTGTTCCGCATTTTTGACATGTGGAAGCCGTGGCCAATTCGCTGGTTCGATCGCAACGTGCACGGCGGGATGGGGATCATGGTTGATGACATTATCGCCGGGATCATCGCCGCGGGCCTGCTGTATCTGATTGGGCATCACTGGCCGATCGGATTGATCTGACAGCGATTTTCCGGGCGGCACGCCGTTTTCCCGGCCTGCTCCGGCCCGGTTTGTAAGCCCGGTAAGCACAGCGCCACCGGGCAATCTGGCTCTACTTAAACCCCACCACCGGATGCGGCTGATAAGGCGTTTCCAGCTCGGCAATCTGCTCCGGCTTAAGCGTAATATCGACGGCGTTCAGCAAATCATCCAGCTGTTCCTCTCTGGACGTACCGATAATGGGCGCGGCCACGCCGGGCTTGCTTAGCAGCCATGCCAGCGCGACCTGCGCACGCGAAACCCCCAGCTCTTCGGCGATTGCCGCCAGCCGCTCGGCGATCTGCGCATCGTTATCTTCCGTCGTGCTGTAGAGCGTTTTACCAAACTCGTCAGACACGACACGCGCGGTGGTTTCACCCCATGGACGCGTAAGACGTCCGCGCGCCAGCGGGCTCCATGGGATCACCGCCACGCCCTCGCTGTAGCACAGCGGCAGCATCTCGCGCTCTTCTTCGCGGTAAATCAGGTTGTAGTGATCCTGCATGGTGACAAAGCGTGCCCAGCCGTGCTTTTTCTGCAAATCGAGAGCCTGGGCAAACTGCGAGGCGTGCATAGATGATGCGCCGATGTAGCGCGCTTTTCCGGCTTTTACGACATCATTCAGCGCTTCGAGGGTTTCTTCAATCGGCGTGTTGTAATCCCAGCGGTGGATTTGCAGCAGGTCGACGTACTCCATGCCCAGACGCTTCAGGCTGTCGTCAATTGAACGCAGAATTTGCGCCCGCGAAAGCCCCTGCGGCAAATCGCCGGTCTGATGGTAAACCTTGGTCGCGACCACCACGTCTTCACGGCGGGCAAAGTCCCGCAGCGCACGGCCCACAATCTCTTCGCTGCTGCCGTCGGAGTAGCTGTTGGCGGTGTCAAAGAAGTTAATGCCGCCTTCCAGGGCGTGTTTGATGATTGGGCGGCTGCTCTCTTCCGGCAGCGTCCAGGCGTGATTGCCGCGGTCGGGCTCGCCAAAGGTCATGCAGCCGAGACACAAGCGGGAGACGTTGAGGTCGGTCGATCCTAATTTGTTGTATTGCATGGTTCCACTCCTGCGATGAACATCCTTTAAGCATAGCAGGAGCGGAAAGGGGAGGGATCAGGCGAGCCAGGCGGTGATTTTGGTTTCGATACCTGCGGCGTCGAGGCCGATAGCCGCGCGAGCTTCTTCCTGCGTGCCCTGCGGAATAAAGAAGTCCGGCAGGCCGAGGTTCAGCACCGGCACCGGCTTGCGGTGTGCCATCAGCACTTCATTCACGCCGCTGCCTGCGCCACCCATGATGGCGTTTTCTTCCAGCGTCACCAGCGCGTCGTGTTGCGCGGCCATCTCCAGAATCAGCGCTTCATCCAGCGGCTTCACAAAGCGCATATCGACCAGGGTAGCGTTGAGATTATTTGCCACGACTTCGGCATCTGCCAGCAGGGTGCCGAAATTCAGAATGGCAATTTTCTCACCCTGACGTTTAACGATACCTTTGCCGAGCGGCAGTTTTTCCAGCGGGGCCAGCGCTGCGCCCGTGCCGCTGCCGCGCGGATAGCGCACTGCGCTTGGGCCGTCGCTGTAGTGATAGCCGGTAAACAGCATCTGGCGGCATTCGTTTTCATCGCTTGGAGTCATGATGACCATATCCGGGATGCAGCGCAGATAGGAGAGATCAAACGCGCCCTGATGGGTCTGACCGTCGGCACCGACGATGCCCGCGCGGTCGATGGCAAACAGCACCGGCAGCTTTTGAATCGCGACGTCGTGAATGACCTGATCGTAGGCGCGTTGCAGAAAGGTGGAGTAAATCGCGACCACGGGCTTATAGCCGCCGATCGCCAGTCCCGCCGCGAAGGTGACCGAATGCTGCTCGGCAATTGCCACATCGAAATACTGGTCAGGGTATTTTTTGGAAAACTCCACCATGCCGGAGCCTTCACGCATGGCGGGCGTGATGGCCATCAGCTTGTCGTCTTTTGCCGCCGTTTCGCACAGCCAGTCGCCGAAAATTTTTGAGTAGCTCGGCAGGCCGCCGCTGCTTTTCGGCAGCACGCCGCTGGTGTGATCGAATTTCGGCACGGCGTGGAAGGTGATTGGGTCTTTTTCCGCGGGCTCGTAGCCGCGCCCTTTTTTGGTCATGATGTGCAGGAACTGCGGGCCTTTCAGGTCACGCATGTTCTTCAGCGTGCTGACCAGACCCAGCACGTCGTGACCGTCAACCGGGCCGATGTAGTTAAAGCCAAGCTCTTCAAACAGCGTGCCGGGCACTACCATGCCTTTGATATGTTCTTCGGTACGCTTGAGCAGCTCTTTAATCGGCGGCACGCCGGAGAAGACTTTTTTGCCGCCTTCCCGCAGCGAGGAGTAAAGCTTTCCGGAGAGCAGCTGGGCGAGGTGATTGTTCAGCGCGCCGACGTTCTCGGAAATCGACATTTCGTTATCGTTGAGGATCACCAGCATGTCAGGCTTGATGTCGCCTGCGTGGTTCATGGCCTCAAACGCCATGCCTGCGGTGATCGCGCCGTCGCCAATCACGCAGACGGTGCGGCGCTGTTTGCCTTCTTTTTCTGCGGCAACGGCAATGCCGATACCGGCGGAGATGGAGGTCGACGAGTGGCCAACGCTCAGCACGTCATACTCGCTTTCACCGCGCCACGGGAACGGATGCAGGCCACCTTTCTGGCGAATGGTGCCGATGCGGTCGCGTCGTCCGGTCAAAATTTTGTGTGGGTAAGCCTGGTGGCCCACGTCCCAGATAAGCTTATCAAACGGGGTGTTATAGACGTAGTGCAGCGCCACGGTGAGTTCCACCGTGCCAAGCCCGGAGGCGAAGTGTCCACTGGAGCGGCTCACGCTGTCGAGCAGGTAGCGACGCAGCTCGTCGCAGAGCTTCGGCAGGCTCTCTTTAGGCAACAGACGCAATTCCTGAGTGGACTCCACCAGCGCCAGCGTCGGGTATTTGGCAATATCAAAACTCATCAGAGACTCATCGTGGTGTTTTTTTATTTATCGCGCTGAATAATGTAATTCGCTAGCGCTTCCAGTGCCGTGGTGTCCAGAGACTGTGCGGCCAGTACCGTTAACGACTGGCGGGCCTCTTCAATGAGATCACGGGCTTTGCTTTGGGCTTGCTCAAGTCCCAGCAGGGCAGGGTAGGTGCTTTTGCCAAGCTGCTGATCGGCACCCTGACGTTTACCAAGGGTCGCAGTATCCCCTACCACATCCAGAATGTCATCCTGCACCTGGAAGGCGAGGCCAATGCTTTCGGCGTATTTGTCGAGCACCGGCAGCGCAGCCAGGCCTTTTTCGCCTGCGCTGAGTGCACCCAGGCGCACGGCGGAGCGAATCAGCGCTCCTGTCTTATGGCGATGAATACGCTCCAGCGCCTGCAAATCGACCTGCTTGCCTTCGGCTTCCAGATCTAACGCCTGACCGCCGCACATGCCCGCCACGCCGCTGGCTTGCGCCAGTTCGGAGACCATCTTCAGGCGGAACGCGTCGGTAACGAACGGCATCGGCGCATCACTCAGTATAGAAAAGGCCAGCGTTTGCAGCGCGTCTCCGGCCAGAATCGCGTTCGCTTCACCATATTTAATATGGCAGGTTGGCTGACCCCGGCGCAGATCGTCATCATCCATCGCCGGTAAATCGTCGTGAATCAGCGAATAAGCATGAATGCATTCCACCGCAGCGGCGGGCGCATCAAGCGTGGAGAGGCTGACGCCAAACATGCGGCCGGTGGCGTAAACCAAAAACGGGCGCAGACGTTTACCGCCCAAGAGTGCGCCATAGTGCATGGCTTCCACCAGCGGAGTGTTCTGAAAGGGCTGCGGCGCAATAAACTGGCGCAGCGCTTCGTTAGCCCGCTCAACGCAGGACTGCAACTGTTGCGAGAACTCCATTTCTTTACTCTGCGTCCGGCGTGAAGGGAGTCAGCGGGGCATCTTCGCTGTCGGCCAGCAGGATTTGCACGCGCTGCTCGGCCTGCTGCAGCTTCACCTGACCCTGACGCGCCAGCTGCACGCCGCGCTCAAACTCATTCAGCGCGTCTTCCAGCGGCAGGTCGCCGTTTTCGAGGCGGGAAACAATCTGCTCAAGTTCGGTCAGCGCACTCTCAAAAGTGGCTGGCGCTTCATTTTTCTTTGGCATAGTGAATGTTTGACTCTGTTTTATCGCGACTTGCCTATGGTAGCGAAGTCCTCGGGCATATGAAATAACGCATAATGGTAACGCGCAGGTTGACCGCGATGGTGGTATACTTCCGCGCCTGGATGCAGCCGGGAAGTCATGGCTGCTGTATTTTTTTCTACAGACCCCGTCGGGTTTGCCAACGAACCATTGCCGCCATGAAGTTTATCATTAAATTGTTCCCGGAAATCACCATCAAGAGCCAATCTGTGCGCATACGCTTTATTAAGATGCTCACCGGGAACATTCGTAATGTGCTGAAGCACTATGACGAGACGCTCGCCGTTGTTCGTCACTGGGATCACATCGAAGTTCGCGCTAAAGATGAGAACCAGCGCCCGATTATCCGCGATGCGCTGACCCGCATTCCCGGCATTCACCATATTCTGGAAGTGGAAGATGTGCCGTTCACTTCCCTTCATGACATCTTCGAGCAGACGCTGCCGCTGTGGCGCGAACAGCTGGAAGGTAAATCTTTCTGCGTGCGCGTCAAACGTCGCGGTAAACATGAGTTTACCTCCATTGAAGTGGAACGTTACGTCGGCGGCGGCCTGAACCAGCACATTGAAACGGCGCGCGTGAAGCTGACCAACCCGGACGTCACCGTGCATCTGGAGATCGAAAACGATCGCCTGCTGCTGGTGAAAGGCCGCTATGAAGGCATCGGCGGTTTCCCGATTGGCACTCAGGAAGACGTGCTGTCGCTGATTTCCGGCGGCTTCGATTCCGGCGTCTCCAGCTACATGTTGATGCGTCGCGGCTGTCGTGTGCATTACTGCTTCTTCAACCTTGGCGGCGCGGCGCACGAAATCGGCGTTCGTCAGGTGGCGCACTATCTGTGGAACCGTTACGGCAGCTCGCACCGCGTACGCTTCGTGGCGATCAACTTTGAGCCTGTTGTCGGTGAAATCCTCGAAAAAATCGACGACGGCCAGATGGGCGTGGTGCTGAAACGTATGATGATGCGTGCAGCTTCTCAGGTAGCAGAACGCTACGGCGTGCAGGCGCTGGTCACCGGCGAAGCGCTGGGCCAGGTCTCCAGCCAGACGCTGACCAACCTGCGTCTCATCGACAACGTTTCTGACACGTTGATCCTGCGTCCGCTGATTTCTCACGATAAAGAGCACATTATCGATCTGGCCCGTGAAATCGGTACCGAAGATTTTGCCCGTACCATGCCGGAATACTGCGGCGTGATTTCGAAGAGCCCAACCGTGAAGGCGGTGAAGGCGAAGATAGAAGCAGAAGAGCAGAACTTCGATTTCACGATCCTCGATAAAGTGGTGGCGGAAGCCAACAATGTCGATATCCGTGACATCGCGCAGCAGACCCAGCAGGACGTCGTGGAAGTGGAAACCGTCAGCGGCTTCAGCGCCAACGACGTGATCCTTGATATCCGCTCTATTGATGAGCAGGACGACAAGCCGCTGAAGGTTGAAGGCGTGGAAATCGCTTCTCTGCCGTTCTACAAGCTGAGCACCAAATTCGGCGATCTGGATCAGAGCAAAACCTACCTGCTGTGGTGCGAGCGTGGGGTGATGAGCCGCCTGCAGGCGCTGTATCTGCGCGAGCAGGGCTTTGCTAACGTGAAGGTTTATCGTCCGGAGTAATCTGCCGCGTCGTAAAACTGCCGGGCGGCACGTTGTTTGCCCGGCCTACCGGACCGTAGGCCGGGTACGGCATAGCCGCCACCCGGCACTGCGCTAAATTACTCTGAGTAGTAGTTGTAAATCCCGGCAGCCATCACCAGCTGTGAGGCGACCTCATAGGCCTTTTCCTGACCCACCAGCAGGTCGATAAGCTTCAGCCCAAAATCAATGCTGGTGCCGGGCCCCTGGCTGGTTAACAGGTTGACGCGTGGGTCCCAGACTACGCGCTTATCCTGCCACTGCCCTTCCGGAATCGTCTCTTTCAGCGCCGGAAACCCCGTCATGTTGCCAATCGGAAAAATGTCGTGCGGCACCAGCACGGTGCCTGCTGCGGCGCAAATGGTGGCGACGATTCGGCCTGAACGATGGAACTGTTTTACCGTTTCCACCAGCAGCGGGCTGTCGCGGAAACATTCTGCGCCCTTCAGGCCACCCGGCAGCACGATGGCATCAAAGTCACCGTCGGCCACCTGAACCAGCGGCGCGTCGGCAAGCAGCTTCACGCCGCGTGAACAGGTAATGACCAGATCGCCACTGCTTTCGACGCTTGCGGTAGTGACCTTGATGCCGCCGCGAACCAGCAGATCGATGGTGGTCACCGCTTCCATCTCCTCACTCCCAGGGGCGAGACAAACCAGCGCTGATGCGCTCATACGAATTCTCCTTACGTTTAACCTGTTCAAACAGGCGGGCGTTTTCCGGCACCGCGATCCCATGGGCGCGGGCCCGTTTGAGCAGGTATCCGGTGATATAGTCGATTTCAGTCTGGCGCTGTGCGCGCACATCCTGAAGCATGGACGAAATGTTATTCGCCGTGCTGTCAATCACTTGCCAGACGTAGGCCAGCAAATCTTCGGGGCTGGCGTGGTGCCCCTCACGCGCCATCACCATGGCGACTTCCGCGCTGACGCGCTCTACTTCGCTGGCATAATCGCGCAGCTGCCCGTTTGGGCAATCACAGAGCGCCGTCAGCGGGTTGATGACGCAGTTCACCGCCAGCTTTCGCCAGCTTGCATTGCCGATATCGTTATGCCACGCGACATCCGGCAGCACGGTATGCAGCGTATCGGCCAGAAAGCTGTACTCCTGAGCGACGGCGTTACCGGGGCCGATATGAGTAGTGCCGTTGGCGACATGAATAATCAGGTTGCCATCCCGGCGAGCGGCCTGCGTGGTCATGCCGAGCAGCAGCGGCTGTTTCAGCGAACGCAGTTCGTCCACTGTTCCCATGCCGTTGTGCATCAGCAAAATGGGGCAGGTAGCCGGAAGCTGGAGGGCCAGGTTTTTGACGGCGGTCGATACCTGCCAGGCCTTCAGAGTAACCAGCAACAAATCGCTGCTGGCGAGAAAATCGGGGTCGTTGGCCGTCACCAGCTCGTTAAAGACGCGCCCGTCAGTATCCTGCAGGTTGACGCTGCACCACGGAGCAGGCACGCGCAGCCAGCCCTGAACGTCATGCCCTTGCCGGATAAGCGCAGTCAGCCATAATTGTCCCAGGGCGCCGCATCCAAGCACGGTAATTTTCATTGTTCCTCCTCACCTGCTGCGGGATCGGGCGTGATGTTATCAGTATAGCGCCGACAGCATGCCCGCCGTCACCGGGATAACAGGTTGTGTTCTCTGACGTTGCGGGTATTATGCATCGCAACAAAAAGAGAGGGAGAATAAAACATGCCATCTTTCGATATTGTCTCTGAAGTTGATCTTCAGGAAGCCAAAAACGCCGTGGATAATGCTGCGCGCGAAGTGGAGTCTCGCTTCGATTTTCGCGGTGTGGAGGCGAGCATCGAGCTGAATGAAAAGAATGAGAGCATCAAGGTGCTGAGCGAATCTGATTTCCAGGTGAATCAGCTGCTGGACATCCTGCGCGCCAAGCTGCTTAAACGTGGCATCGAAGGCAGCTCAATCGAGGTGCCGGAAGAGTTCGTTCACAGCGGCAAGACCTGGTTTGTGGAAGCGAAGCTGAAAACCGGCATCGAAAGTTCGGTGCAGAAGAAAATCGTCAAGCTGATCAAAGACAGCAAGCTGAAGGTGCAGGCGCAGATTCAGGGCGAAGAGATTCGCGTGACCGGTAAATCCCGCGACGATCTGCAGGCGGTGATGGCGCTGGTTCGCGGCGGCAATCTCGGCCAGCCGTTCCAGTTTAAAAACTTCCGCGATTAATTCCCGTCACGGACGCGTGCGGCACGCCGGTAGAGCGTGCTGCGCGCCACGCCCAGCGCCTGGGCGGCCTTACTGATATTGCCGTTGAAGCGCGCTAGCGTGCTGGCAATCAGGGCTGTGTCATGCTGTTTCAGGTTTTCCATAACTTCAGGCGTGGCCTGCCGGTACTCAGCCGGTAAAGCATCAACGCCAAGCGTTTCCCCTTCTTCAGCCAGCGCCAGCAGCACTTTCATCAGGCTGCGTAACTGGCGGACATTCCCCGGCCAGGCAAAGTGTGCCAGCGTTTTCAGCAGCGGCGGAGAAAGCGTGATGTGCCGCGCTGGTCCACCAAGCTCCTGCCACTGCTGTTCAATAAATGCCGGAAGCGTCGGCCATTCCCGCAGCGGTGGGATGGTCAGGGTAAATTCCTGCAAACGATAAAGCAGGTCTTCGCGAAATTCGCCGTCGGCGACAAGCTGCGCCAGATTACGGTGGGTGGCGCAAATCACGGCAAAATTCACCGGCCAGCTACGGCTTGAGCCCAGCGGCGCGACGACCTTATCCTGCAACACTCTGAGCAGACGGGTTTGCAGAGCGAGCGGCATGTCGCCAATCTCATCAAGGAACAGGATCCCGCCGTCCGCTTCACGGATTTTGCCGATATAGCCGTTTTTGTTCGCGCCGGTAAACGCGCCGGGCTGATAGCCAAACAGCTCTGATTCAATCAGTGACTCCGGAATAGCCGCGCAGTTAATCGCGATAAATTTCCCTTCCCGCCAGCGGCTGCGCTGATGCAGCGTCTGGCTGACAAACTCTTTCCCGCTGCCGGTTTCCCCCTGAATACACAACGACACGCCAGCGTTGAGCAGGCGCACCATTTTTTCGCCGTCCTGCTTCAGTGAAAAAGGCCACTCCGCGGCAGGTTTTGGCGGCACGCTGACGAGGGTTTGCGTCGGCGCACGCAGGCGGTAATAGTAGGTCTGAGCGGAGTGGGTGACCGGTGCTGGCAGCGGGCAGGGGGTTTGCTTCAGTAAAGGGAATAACTGCCCAAAAGTGATATGGCCGAGTCGGGCGGGGTCGATGCCCAGCCTGCGCAGCGCGAGACGGTTGGCTGCGATCAACGTATTGTCGGAAAACACCAGCAGTAACTCTTCAACGCTGTCGAGCTTTTGCGGATCGGGGTGCAGGCTCATCAACCACTGTTGCGGATGGAGACTCTGTTTGACCCACAGATACTCTATCTGCCGTGCGGCGCTTTTGACCCAGGCCAGCGTATGCGCATGAGAGAAGTGTGCCGGGCCGGAGATGTCCAGCACGCCCGCGATCTGACCATCCGGCGTTTGCAGAGGAATGGCGGCGCAATAAAGGTTTTGATTGCTGGTGAGGAAATGCTGTTCGCCGTCGATCTCACAGCTGTCATCAATGGCGAGGGCTGTGCCAATCGCGTTTGTTCCACGGCCGCTTTCGCTCCAGAGCGTGCCGGGCGAAAGCGCGAAACGCTGCGCTTTTTCCATTGCGCTCAGATTGCCTACCGTCTGTAACACCACGCCTGTGTCATCGGTTAATACCACCACCGACTGGGTTTCCGTGAGGCTTTTCGCCAGTTGAGTGACCATGGGTAAGGCGTAGCGCTGTAAGCCGGAATGACTGGCAAGACGATCGGCCAGCTCTCCCTGCCCCAGAAGCGGGAAGTCTTCGGCGTTACGCTCCAGGCCATACAGCTCGCTGCGAAACCACGACTCGCGCAGCAGCGGGCTGCAGTGGGTATGACCAACGCTGTCGGTTGATTTTCCCTGCATCAGACACCTCAATGGACGAGAAAGTGTTGCGATATTGTAGCTTAGTGGTTTGTTTAATGTTGCGTTACGCAACACGGAAGCGAACATTGCTGAGATAAATGCACTCTGTCCATGTATCTAAATTATTAAGTTATTGATATTAAATAAATTATGAGGCCGTGTGAATTCTGGCATGCTGGATGCATTGGTTGAACAACAGTACGCGAGACCAAATAGAGTCACGCCGCTGTTCCTCAACCCTACAGAAGGAGTTCGCCATGCGTTATGCACATCCTGGCAAGCCGGGTGCCCTGATCACGCTTCAGGCCACCTACGGCAACTACATCGACGGTCAGTTCGTCGAACCCGTGAACGGCGAGTACTTCATGAATACCTCGCCCGTGGATGGCAGTAACATCGGCCAGTTCCCGCGTTCCGGCGCAGCGGATATTGATAAGGCGCTGGATGCGGCCCATCGCGCTGCGGTGGCCTGGGGTAAAACCTCCGCGCAGCATCGCTCTAATTTGCTGTTGCAGGTCGCTGACCGGATTGAAGAGCATCTGGAGAGGCTGGCGATTGCCGAAAGCTGGGATAATGGTAAACCCGTGCGTGAAACGCTGAATGCGGATATTCCGTTGGCAGTGGATCACTTCCGCTATTTTGCGGGCTGTTTACGCGCCCAGGAAGGCAGTACGGCGGAGATTGACGAAAATACGGTGGCGTACCATTTCTACGAGCCGCTGGGCGTGGTTGGGCAAATTATCCCCTGGAACTTCCCGCTGCTGATGGCGGCGTGGAAGCTCGCTCCGGCGCTGGCGGCGGGTAACTGCGTGGTGCTCAAGCCTGCGGAACAGACGCCATTAAGCATCACGCTGCTGATGGAAATTATCGGTGACCTCTTCCCGGCGGGCGTAGTAAACATCGTTCAGGGCTACGGCCGTGAAGCAGGTGAGGCGCTGGCAACCAGCAAGCGCATTGCGAAGATTGCCTTTACCGGATCGACGCCGGTTGGGCGGCACATTATGGCCTGTGCGGCAGAGAACATTATCCCCTGTACCGTGGAGCTTGGCGGAAAATCACCGAATATCTACTTTGCCGACGTCATGGACGCCGAAGAGTCCTTTATTGAAAAAGCGGTGGAAGGGCTGGTGCTGGGCTTCTTCAACCAGGGTGAAGTCTGTACCTGTCCGTCACGTGCACTGATCCACGAGTCGATTTACGAGCCGTTTATGGAACGCGTGATGGCGAAAATCGCTAATATCCGCCGCGGCGATCCGTTTGACACAGACACCATGATTGGCGCGCAGGCCTCGCGTCAGCAGTACGATAAGATCATGTCGTATATCAATATTGCCCGCGAAGAGGGCGGGAAAATCCTCACGGGCGGAGATAAGGCGATGGTCAACGATCTGGATAACGGCTTCTACATTCAGCCGACCCTGATCAAAGGCAACAACGCCATGCGCAGCTTCCAGGAGGAGATCTTTGGCCCGGTGATCGGTATCCTGACCTTTAAGGATGAGGCGGAAGCGCTGGCGTTGGCCAACGACACGCAGTATGGCCTGGGGGCTGGCGTCTGGACGCGGGACAGCAATCTTGCCTACCGCATGGGAAGAGGAATTAAAGCGGGACGAGTCTGGACGAACTGTTACCACGTCTACCCGGCACACGCGGCGTTTGGCGGCTACAAGCAGTCCGGCGTAGGACGCGAAACCCACAAAATGGCGCTGGATGCTTATCAGCACACCAAAAATATTCTGGTGAGCTACGGCACGGCACCGTTAGGCCTGTTCTGATTTTTTATCAGGCGCAAATATCACAACGGCTTCCCTGGGGAAGCCGTTCATTTTTCTGTATCGCCCGTTTAAGGATTGGCTATCAGGGTTTCGACGTCGTAGCGGTTGGTCACTTTACTGTCGATTTTTACGTACGCCGAACGTTCTGCGGCGATGACGAGTACTTCTTTCACGCCCTCTTTCGCCAGCAGGCGGTTTTTCAGGTGCTCGTCGGCGTCAATACCATCAGGAATGGCGATACGCAGGCTGCTGACGTATTGCGGCTCCTGCATGGTCATCGCCACCAGTAGCCAGACCGTAGCCAGAAGAGCCCCCATCAGAAACACGGTTTGTGAGTCGAAGTATCCATCCAGCCAGCCGCCGAGTGAGCCGCCGATAGCGACACCCAAAAACTGGCTGGTGGAGTAGATGCCCATCGCGGTGCCTTTATAGCCCGCCGGGGATTCTTTACTGATGAGCGACGGCAGCAGCGCTTCCATCAGGTTGAAGGCAAGGAAGAACAGCTGCACGCCTGCAACCAACTCCCAGAAGTAAGCCCCCGATCCCCAGAGCACAATTTCCGCAATCAGAATCAGGGCGATGCAGAGCAGGAAGACGCGCTTCATGCGGCGTTTTACTTCGGCATAGATGATAAATGGCACCACGGCGACAAAGGAGACGACCATGGTGACGAGGTAAATTTTCCAGTGTTCCGCTGCCGGGAATCCTGCGGCCTCAAGCTGGCCTGGCAGGGCAACAAACGTCGACATCAGCAGAATGTGCAGACACATGATGCCGAAGTTGAGCTTCAGCAGTTTTGGCTCCATCAGCACCTTGCTGAAGCAGCCTTTTACCATGCCGGATTCGCGGTTCAGGACGTGGTTCTCGCTGTTCGGCACGACCCACAGCGTCAGTAAAATACCCAGCGTGGCAAGTCCTGAGATCATCCAGAACAGGGCATGCAGGCCAAGCCTGTGGGTGATAATCGGACCGAGCACCATGGCGATAGCGAACGTGACGCCAAAGCTGACGCCGATAAATGCCATCGCTTTGGTTCGGTTCTGCTCGCGGGTGAGGTCGGACAGCAGCGCCATCACGGCGGCGGCAATCGCGCCGGAACCCTGCAATGCGCGGCCAAGAATGATGCCCCAGATGGAGTCAGAGAGTGCGGCAATCACGCTGCCGAGGACGAAAATCAGTAAGCCGCCGATAATCAACGGCTTGCGGCCAATGCGATCGGACATCAGGCCGAAGGGGATCTGAAACACCGCCTGAGCGAGGCCATAAATACCAATGGCGATGCCAATCAGCGCTTCGCTTGCGCCCTGTAGCGCCATGCCGTAGGTGGTCAGAACGGGCAGAACCATAAACATGCCGAGCATGCGCAGTGAGAATACGGTCCCTAAACCCCAGGTTGCGCGCAGTTCGCCCGGCGTCATTTTAAAATCGTTCATTTCCACCTCAGAATAAAAGCAGCGCTTAGTGTAAGGCCAGGGAAGGGCAGGGTAAATAAGGGGTTGTGTAACAAATATTACATCGGGATTTTATTGATAATGCGAATAAAAAAGGGTGCCGAAGCACCCTTTTGACCGGTTAGCTGGGTTTACCAGACGTAAGCCAGCACGGAATGTGAATCCGGCACCATAAAGTCGACGGACATCATCACCGAAAGCGAGGTAATCGCAACGATTGAGAAGACGAACAGCTTGCGCGCCCAGACTCTGTCATCTGCCACTTTGTACCCGCGCAGCGCCATCCCGAGCCACCAGACGCTCACCGCGGCGGCCACCACCAGATATTTGTATCCGGCATAACCGCCCAGAGAGAGCATCAGTGTCGCAACGGCGAAGGCGATGATGTAGAGCGTGATGTGGTTCTTGGCAACGGAAATTCCCTTAACAACCGGCAGAACCGGAATGTTGGCCGCCTGATAATCCTTGAAGCGGAAAATCGCGATGGCGTAGGAGTGCGGCATCTGCCAGAGGCTGAAAATCGCCAGCAAAATGGCCGCACCGCTGTCAAAGCTGCCGGTCACGGCACAGTAGCCAATTACCGGCGGCGCCGCGCCAGAAAGGGAACCAATCAGCGTGCCGTAAACGGAATGGCGCTTCATATACAGGCTATAAACGCCGACGTACACCACGAAGCCCATTACGCCAAGCCAGCAGGCCAGCGGATTCGCGCCGAACCACAGCAGAGCGAAGCCAGCAATACCCAGCAAAGTGGCATACACCAGCGAAACGTTCGCAGAAATCAGGCCTTTAACCAGCACCCGATTCTTGGTTCGTTCCATCTTCTTGTCGATATCCCTGTCGATGTAGTTGTTGAACACACAGCCGGACGCAACGACCAGCGACACGCCAACCAGAGTGTAGATAAACAGCGGGTAATCGATGTGGCCCTTGGAGGCCAGCAGGAAACCGCCGATCACCGAGATCAGGTTACCGAAGATGATGCCTGGTTTTGTAACTTGCAGGTATTGCTTAAACATACTCGCCGCTCTTATCGAACCATCATGTTGTAGTTAAGGTTCCACATGATCCAGATTGAACCTACCACCACAATCGCAATGATTAGCACAGTAAAGACGAAAGCCGTCATGTTCCAGCCTTCATCTGACTTGGTGTTCATGTGCAGGAAGCACACCAGATGCACCACGATCTGTACTACCGCTGCTGCCAGCACGCAGCCAATCATGGCAAGGTGCGAAGCCGAACCGTTCATCACCATCGCAAACGGGATAATCGTCAGGATGATCGACAGGACAAAGCCTGTCATGTAGGTTTTTACGCTGCCGTGGGAAGCGCCGTGATCGGTTGAATGACTCATTACATCGCCCCCATCAGATAGACTACAGAGAACACGCAGATCCACACCACGTCCAGGAAGTGCCAGAACAGGCTCAGGCACAGGATACGGGTACGGTTGGTGCTGGTCAGGCCGCGACGGCTAATCTGGAACATCAGTACTGCCATCCAGATAAGACCAGAAGTCACGTGTAGACCGTGGGTGCCGACCAGCGCGAAGAACGCGGACAGGAAGCCGCTGCGATCCGGGCCCATACCTTCAACAATCAGGTGATGGAATTCGTAGATTTCCATCGCGATGAACCCTGCACCGAACAGCCAGGTCAGGGCAAGCCAGGAGATAACCTGGCTCTTGTTGTTTTTGTACATGGCGATCGCCGCCATGCCGTAGGTGATGGAGCTGAATAACAGCAGGGCAGTTTCAACCAACACGAACGGCAGCTCGAAAATGTCTTTACCTGCCGGGCCACCGGCGGTGTTGTTTACCAACACCGCGTAGGTCGCGAACAGAATAGAGAACAGAACGCAGTCGCTCATCAGGTAGATCCAGAAGCCGAAGACTTTCGTCGGCCCTGTATCATGGTGCCCATGTTCGTGCGCGTGGGCGTGCGCGTTTGTCAGAGTATCAGTTGCCATTTTTCAGCCCTGCCTTTGAGATCTCATCGAAATGCTGATTTTCCAGTTTTTCGATTTCTGCAACCGGCACGTAGTAATCCACGTCCTCGTCGAAGCTTTTCACAATCCAGCTGATCACGATGCCGAGGAAGCCGACGATCGCCATCCACCAGATATGCCAGATCATGGCAAAACCGAAGATAGTCGCGAAGGCCGCAATCACGATGCCGGCGCCGCTGTTTTTCGGCATGTGGATCTCTTCATAGCCTGCAGGTTTCTTGTACGCTTCGCCTTTCTCTTTCATTTCCCAGAACGCGTCACGCTCATGAACGTGCGGTACGTGGGCAAAGTTGTAGAACGGCGCAGGAGAGGATGTTGCCCACTCCAGCGTACGACCACCCCATGGGTCACCGGTCAGGTCACGGTTCTGCTCGCGGTCGCGAATAGAGACGTAGTACTGAATCAGCTGGCACAGGATACCGCAGGCAATCAGCGCCGCACCGCAGGCTGCAACAACCAGCATTGGGTGGAACTGCGGATCGATCTTCTGGCTCAGGCGACGGGTCATGCCCATGAAGCCCAGCACGTACAGCGGCATAAACGCCACGAAGAAGCCGATGATCCAGAACCAGAAGGCGCGTTTGCCCCAGGTTTCGTTCAGGGTGAAGCCAAAGGCTTTCGGCCACCAGTAGGTGATCCCTGCGAAGCAACCGAACACCACACCGCCGATGATGACGTTATGGAAGTGCGCAATCAGGAACAGGCTGTTGTGCAGCACGAAGTCCGCGCCCGGCACCGCCAGCAGAACGCCGGTCATACCGCCGACCGAGAAGGTGACGATAAAGCCGATGGTCCACAGCATCGCGGAATGGAACACGATACGGCCCTGATACATGGTGAACAGCCAGTTGAAGATCTTAACCCCGGTTGGGATGGCGATAATCATGGTGGCAATACCGAAGAAGGCGTTTACGTTCGCGCCCGCACCCATGGTGAAGAAGTGGTGCAGCCAGACGATGAACGACAGAACGGTAATACACACGGTTGCCCACACCAGCGAGGTGTAACCAAACAGACGCTTGCGGGAGAAGGTGGCCGCCACTTCGGAGAACACACCAAACACCGGCAGCACCAGAATGTACACTTCCGGATGGCCCCAGGCCCAAATCAGGTTGATGTACATCATCATGTTGCCGCCCATTTCGTTAGTGAAGAAATGGGTACCGATATAACGGTCAAGGGTCAGCAGCGCGATGGTGACGGTCAGGATTGGGAACGACGCAATAATCAGGATGTTAGCGCACAGGGAAGCCCAGGTAAAAACCGGCATCTTGAACATGGTCATGCCAGGCGCACGCATCTTGATGATGGTAACGAAGAAGTTAATCCCCGTCAGCGTCGTACCGATACCGGAGAGCTGAAGCGCCCAAATCCAGTAATCGACCCCGACGCCCGGACTGTACTCAATGCCCGACAGAGGCGGATACGCCAGCCAGCCGGTCTGAGCGAACTCGCCGACGCCGAGCGAGAGGTTAACCAGGATAACGCCGACGACGGTGAACCAGAAGCTCAGGTTGTTCAGGAACGGGAACGCAACGTCGCGCGCGCCGATCTGCAAAGGAACAACCACGTTCATCAGGCCGATAACCAGCGGCATCGCCACGAAGAAGATCATGATAACGCCGTGAGCGGTAAAGATCTGATCGTAGTGGTGCGGTGGCAGGAAGCCGGCTTCACCCGCCGAGGCGAGTACCTGCTGGCTACGCATCATGATGGCGTCAGCAAAGCCACGAATCAGCATCACAATACCGACGATGCAGTACATGATGCCGAGTTTTTTGTGATCGACAGACGTCAGCCACTCTTTCCACAGGTAGGTCCACTTACCGAAGTAAGTGATCAGCGCCAGCAGCGCCAGACCCCCGATAATAATGGCAGCCACCGTAACCACGATAATCGGTTCGTGGTAGGGCACTGCATCCAGTGTTAATTTTCCGAACATCGTTTCTTCCTCGGCCCCTTAGTGAGCGGTTTCCGCGTGGCTCATGTCCATGCCTTCCATCCCTTCGTGTGAGGCGTGCTCACCGGCAGGCTGGCTCATGTCCATGTGACCGTGCCCCATAAATTTGTTGATAACATCAACAAACAGGTCTGGTTTCACGCTGGAGAAGTATTCCACCTTGTTGTATTCGCTCGGTGCAGCCAGTTTCTCGTAAGCGGCCATGTCATTCATGGTGCTCTGAGACTGTTTCACCTTCGCGACCCACTGATCAAACGTTGCCTGATCCGGTGTGGCAATGGCTTTGAACTTCATTCCGGAGAAGCCCGGGCCACTGTAGCTGGCGGAGATACCGTCGTAGGTGCCTGCTTCATTCGCGATCAGGTGCAGGTTGGTCTGCATACCAGGCATCGAATAAATCTGGCTACCTAAACGTGGGATAAAGAACGAGTTCATCACGGAGTTGGAGGTCACTTTGAACTGCACCGGAACGTTTGCCGGGAAGGCGATTTCGTTAACGGTGGCAATGCCCTGATCCGGATAAATGAAGAACCATTTCCAGTCCATTGAAACGACTTCAATGGTGATCGGCTTTTCGTCATGAACCAGCGGTTTGCTAGGCTCAAGCGCATGCGTTGTTTTCCAGGTCAGCACGGCAAGGAACAGGATGATAAGGATAGGCACCGTCCAGACCACAGCTTCCACTTTATTGGAGTGTGACCAGTTAGGGCTGTACTTCACATCTTTGTTGCTCGCACGGTACTTCCAGGCGAAACCAACTGCCATCAAGATGGCGGGAATGACGACGATTAACATCAGGCCAAAAGCCGTCAGTATCAACGAACGTTGCTCCAGTCCAATCTGTCCTTTGGGGTCAAGTAGCGCAGAATCACAGCCACTGAGCAAAACAGTGCCTGCGAGTAATGACAACCATCCCAAACTTTTATTGTATTTCCTGAGTCTCATGTAACGACCTCAATTCCACGGGATTTGGTGGCGTTTAAAGTGTGGGGGCATTTTACGGGAAGGTTACATTACTGTAAACATGATTGGAGAAGTGTCTTTCGGGTGTTACCGGGTTCTGCCGGGCCTGTCACAGATGTTGCCGATTGTGTCTAAAATCCAGGCAGATAGCGCACTGTCGCAGTTTTATAACAAAACGGGAGTGAAAAAATGTAATCGCCTAGTAAAAGGTATAACCAATGGCAAAGCAACACAAATGGTTAACAATTAATTATCAAAGTGACGACATCGGGAAAACAATAAAATAATCGTTCTTTGGCTGAATCGGTTAAGGAAATATCCTCAATTTAAATAGCTCCAGTAATTTCCGAAATATATAACGCACAAAATAACAATCGAAAAAAATGAATGGATTATTGCCGTTATAATTACAGACGGTAACTACAACGGCAAATAATGTTTATTTATTGCTCAAGCCAGACGTGTTTTTCGCAGCGCCAGCGCGTCAAGAGCCCCGCCCAGCACAATCCCGAACACCGCAATCAGCGCGCCGATTTCCAGCAGGCCGGTCAGGAAGGAAAACGCTGTCAGATCCAGCGCGTTGAGGATCAGCAGCACCAGCCAGACAGCCAGTACCAGACAGCCGATAGCCAGTACTCTCAGTGCGACTGAGTAGCCAGCTTTAAACGCCGTACGCGGCATAAAACTTTCGCTTTGCCAGGTGTATTCCAGCGTCTGGCGGCACAGCAGCAACAGCAAAATACCCGGAACGGCGGCAAAGACGGAGAACAGATAGAAGGTCGGCCAACCGTGGGCTTCCACAAACCAGCCAGCAATCGGCCCAACATAGACGCGCCCGACGGCGGAGAGTGCTGACAGCAGCGCGAACTGGGTTGCGGAAAATGACTTATTGCACAGCGTCATCAACAGGGCAACGAACGCCGAGGTGCCCATGCCGCCGCAGAGGTTTTCGAAGAAGACGGCGGTCCCCATGCTCAGCATGTGCTTATCCGTGATTGATAACAGCCAGTAACCGGCGTTGGAAGCACCCTGCAAAATGCCGAAAATTAGCAGCGCGCGGAAAAGCGATAAACGCTGCATCAGCACGCCGCCGTAGAGTGCGCCAAGAATGGTGGCGAAAAGACCCAGTGTTTTATTCACCACGCCCACTTCGCCTGCGTCGAACCCAACGCCGCGAATCAGGAAGGTTGTGGTGAGGCTCATCGCGAACGCATCACCCAACTTATAAAGGACGATCAGCAGCAGAATCAGCCAGGCATTATTACGACCAAAGAAGTCGCGAAGGGGTTCGGCCACGGCCTCTTCAAGCGTCTTCGGTGCCGGAATGACGTCGCTCGGTTCTGGTGCCAGCAATGTTGCGATAATGCAGGGTATCATCAGGGCAGCCATCAGCCAGTACATCGCCTGCCAGCCAAGCCATTGATCGGCCAGCCACAGCGCGAGACCACCGGATACCAGCATTGCCAGACGGTAGCCGAGCACGCTGATGGCCGCACCGGTTCCGCGTTCCTCCGGAGGGAGCACGTCCGTTTTCCACGCATCGAACACGATGTCCTGCGAGGCGGAGCAAAAAGCAATCACGACCGCCAGTGCCGCCATCCAGCGCAGCTGACTCGACGGTTCAAGGAATCCCATCGCGGCAATCGAGAGCAACAGCAATACCTGGGTGGTCAACAGCCAGCCGCGACGTCGCCCTAAAAACGGCGGCGTGTAGCGATCCATCATCGGTGACCAGAGGAACTTAAAGACGTAGGCCTGGCCAACGAGAGAAAAGAAGCCGATGGTTTTAAGATCGATGTTCTCAACGGTCATCCACGCCTGAAGCGTGCCGGAGGTGAGCGCCAGCGGGAGGCCGGAGGCGAAGCCGAGAATCAGCAGAATGGCTGATTTGGGCTGCTGGAAAAAGCGAAAGTAGTGAGTCGACATGGGCATAAATAACTGACCCGGCACGAGGCCGGGTCAGAAAGGATTAACGGGCGTTCTGCTTGATGAAGTCGTGGACGCTGGTGTCCTGTGCCATATCGGAGATGGTATCCGTCAGCACGCTGTTCACCGCGTTAGCAATGTTCTGGTTGTTGGCGGTGAAAGCCCCTTCAACCTGGTAGCTTGCACGGTAGTTTTTGGTCATCTTGTTGCCGTTCTTCGCGGTGGCAATGATGGCGATATCCGCTTTGGTCGCGATGTTGTAACGCACGTTGCCCTGAGAGACATCTGCATACAGGTTGTTGACGATGATCTGCAGATCGACAGCGCCGTTTGGCCCAATCATATAGCCGCGCGCGGTCATTTGTTTCTCAAGCACTTCCTGCAGCAAGAAACGCAGGTCGCGGGAAGCGGTTAACGTAACCAGTTGATTGTCACGGGTGACTTTAGCCAGCGCCTGATCCGGACGCTGATCCGCGCCGTTGATGCTGACGGTAACGCCCATCAGGCTTGGATCCTGGGAAGGCAGCGTGATTTTAGGGGAGACATCAATGGTGGTTTGCGGCTTGGCACAACCGGCCAGCATAAACATCGCAACCAACGGGAAGAGGATTTTTTTTAACATGTTAAGACTCTCGGCGTTTCAGCTGTTTAATGGACTTAAAGTTCAACGGGCGAAAAATTCCCGCCATCATAACATCGCCAACGACGAGGGGAAGTGGGTGATGCATGTAAATTCATCGTGTTGACTGTTTTCTGAGCTCAGGCCTGGTTTCATCCTCTTTTTTGCGATAATTCGCATGGCAGAGTTCGCAAACTTCATCCGTTTGACTGAGAAACCAGGACGAAAGCTAAATTTTTGTTGTTTTCATGTTATGGAAACGGTAAAAGCGGCTAACATTTAAAAGGAAGGGCGGCATCTCAGCGTTGTCGGAGGAGTAAATTCATGATGATACGTGAAAAGATAGAAGAAAAACTGAGGGCGGCGTTTGACCCCTTATTCCTCGAAGTGGTGGATGAAAGCTATCGCCACAATGTTCCGGCTGGCTCCGAAAGTCACTTTAAGGTGGTGCTGGTCAGCGATCGCTTTTCTGGAGAACGTTTTCTTAATCGTCACCGAATGATTTACGGCACGTTAACCGCTGAATTGTCCACGACCGTGCACGCGCTGGCGCTGCATACCTATACCGTTAAGGAATGGGAAGGGTTGCAGGATACGATCTTTGCTTCCCCGCCATGTCGTGGTGCAGGTACAATCGCATAGAATTCACATTTGCAACTGTCGGAACTTTTCCAGTATGTTGCGTACAGAATTATTGAGAAACGGCCTGCGGGCCGTTTTGTTTTGCTTGAATTTTGAGCGAGAGACGCATTTTTTAGGGCAAAATTACCTCAAAACTGTGAAAAATGGCGCACCCGTGCGGCATTCCCGTTCTCGACTCACTACAGTGATGCCGCTATAATGCTGCGTCTTATTTTCGGAATGTCTTCGGGATGATTCTGGCAACAGGGATTGTACTTCTGTAATGAAGCGGACATCCCGGTTCTGCGAAGTTTGCGATACGCGCTTCCAGAGTTGACCGAGCACTGTGATTTTTTTGAGGTAACAAGATGCAAGTTTCAGTTGAAACCACTCAGGGCCTTGGCCGCCGTGTAACGATTACTATCGCTGCTGACAGCATCGAAAACGCTGTTAAAAGCGAGCTGGTCAACGTAGCGAAAAAAGTTCGCATCGACGGTTTCCGTAAAGGGAAAGTACCGATGAATGTTGTTGCTCAGCGCTATGGCGCTTCTGTTCGCCAGGACGTGCTGGGCGACCTGATGAGCCGCAACTTCGTTGATGCGATCATCAAAGAGAAAATCAACCCGGCTGGCTCCCCGAACTACGTTCCAGGTGAGTACAAACAGGGTGAAGACTTCACCTATGCCGTTGAGTTCGAAGTGTATCCGGAAGTTGAGCTGCAGGGTCTGGAAGCTATCGAAGTTGAAAAACCAGTGGTTGAAGTGACCGATGCTGACGTTGACGGCATGCTGGAGACCCTGCGCAAGCAGCAGGCGACCTGGAAAGAGAAAGACGGCGCTGTTGCTGATGAAGATCGCGTGACCGTTGACTTCTCTGGTTCCGTAGACGGTGAAGAGTTCGAAGGCGGCAAAGCCACTGATTTCGTACTGGCAATGGGCCAGGGTCGTATGATCCCAGGCTTTGAAGACGGAATCAAAGGCCATAAAGCGGGCGAAGAGTTCACCATCGACGTGACCTTCCCTGAAGAGTACCATGCAGAAAATCTGAAAGGTAAAGCAGCGAAATTCGCTATCAACCTGAAGAAAGTCGAAGAGCGTGAGCTGCCAGAACTGACTGCAGAATTCATCAAGCGTTTCGGCGTTGAAGATGGTTCCGTAGACGGCCTGCGTGCTGAAGTGCGTAAAAACATGGATCGCGAGCTGAAAGGCGCGGTGAAAAACCGCATCAAGTCTCAGGCAATCGAAGGTCTGGTTAACGCCAACAACATCGACGTGCCAGCAGCCCTGATTGACGGTGAAATCGACGTTCTGCGCCAGCAGGCTGCGCAGCGCTTTGGCGGTAACGCTAAACAAGCGATGGAGCTGCCGCGCGAGCTGTTCGAAGAGCAGGCTAAACGCCGCGTTGTTGTTGGTCTGCTGCTGGGCGAAGTGATTCGCACCAACGAGCTGAAAGCTGACGAAGACCGCGTTAAAGGCCTGATCGAAGAGATGGCTTCTGCTTACGAAGATCCGAAAGAAGTGATCGAGTTCTACAGCAAAAATAAAGAGCTGATGGACAACATGCGTAACGTCGCGCTGGAAGAGCAGGCTGTTGAAGCCGTTCTGAACAAAGCGAAAGTGTCTGAAAAAGCCACTTCTTTCAACGAACTGATGAACCAGCAGGCGTAATTAACGCCTTTGCCGTTTAAAGTTTGAGCGAAAAACCCGTTACCTTCTGGTGACGGGTTTTTTTATTGCTGTAATAGATGACGAAGCGTGCCAAAACGCGGTTTCGGTGTTAGCGTTACAGCAAAATATTGTTATGCTTGAAACAGGGCACTGCCGCCCCCATAAAAGGGGAAGCAACAGACAGACTGGCTGATGATCCGTCCGCAAGGTTACAATCAGTACAGCAGGTATATTCACTTTTTATCCAGGAGACGGACATGTCATACAGTGGCGAACGAGATAACTTTGCACCCCATATGGCCCTGGTGCCAATGGTCATCGAACAGACCTCACGCGGCGAACGTTCTTTTGATATCTATTCTCGTCTTCTGAAGGAGCGCGTTATCTTTCTGACCGGCCAGGTGGAAGACCACATGGCAAACCTGATCGTAGCGCAGATGCTGTTTCTGGAAGCGGAAAACCCGGAAAAAGACATTTACCTGTACATCAACTCACCGGGCGGCGTGATCACCGCAGGCATGTCGATTTACGACACCATGCAGTTCATCAAGCCAGACGTCAGCACTATTTGTATGGGGCAGGCCTGTTCCATGGGCGCATTCCTGCTGACCGCCGGGGCGAAGGGCAAGCGTTTCTGCCTGCCAAACTCCCGCGTAATGATTCACCAGCCGCTGGGCGGCTACCAGGGTCAGGCGACGGACATTGAGATCCACGCGAAAGAAATCCTGAAAGTTAAAGCGCGCATGAATGAACTTATGGCGCATCACACGGGTCACTCTCTTGAGCAGATTGAGCGCGATACGGAGCGCGATCGCTTCCTGTCCGCGGCAGAAGCCGTGGAGTACGGACTGGTCGACTCCATTTTGACCCATCGTAATTAATGCCACTATGATGAGTGCCGCTATACTGTAGAAGGGTGGCATTCCGTTAAGACTGGCATTTGCGTCGTCATGTGCGGCACAAAGAACATAGAAAGAGGTTTGGACTCATGACAGATAAACGCAAAGACGGTTCAGGCAAACTGTTGTACTGCTCTTTTTGCGGCAAAAGCCAGCATGAAGTGCGCAAGCTGATCGCCGGTCCGTCCGTGTATATCTGCGACGAATGCGTTGATTTATGTAACGACATCATTCGCGAAGAAATTAAGGAAGTCGCTCCGCATCGTGAGCGCAGTGCACTGCCGACGCCGCATGAAATTCGTCACCACCTGGACGATTACGTTATCGGTCAGGAAAGAGCGAAGAAAGTGCTGGCCGTGGCGGTATACAACCACTACAAACGTTTGCGTAACGGCGATACCAGCAACGGCGTGGAGCTCGGCAAAAGTAACATTCTGCTGATTGGCCCAACCGGTTCCGGTAAAACGCTGCTGGCTGAAACGCTGGCGCGTCTGCTGGATGTGCCATTTACCATGGCGGATGCCACCACCCTGACCGAAGCCGGTTACGTGGGTGAAGACGTGGAAAACATCATCCAGAAGCTGCTGCAGAAGTGCGACTATGACGTACAGAAAGCGCAGCGCGGTATCGTGTATATCGATGAAATCGACAAAATTTCCCGTAAATCGGATAACCCGTCGATTACCCGTGACGTGTCCGGCGAGGGCGTTCAGCAGGCTCTGTTGAAGCTTATCGAGGGCACCGTGGCTGCGGTTCCACCACAGGGCGGACGTAAGCATCCACAGCAGGAGTTCCTGCAGGTCGATACCTCTAAGATTCTCTTTATCTGCGGCGGTGCGTTTGCCGGCTTGGATAAAGTGATCGCTAACCGCGTTGAAACAGGTTCTGGCATCGGTTTCGGCGCAACGGTGAAGGCAAAATCTGAAAAAGCGAACGAAGGCGAGCTGCTGGAGCAGGTTGAACCGGGTGACCTGATTAAATTCGGTTTGATCCCTGAGTTCATTGGTCGTCTGCCGGTTGTCGCAACGCTCAACGAATTGAGTGAAGACGCGCTGATTCAGATCCTGAAAGAGCCGAAAAATGCGCTGACCAAGCAGTATCAGGCGCTGTTCAGTCTTGAAGGTGTGGATCTTGAGTTCCGCGATGAAGCGCTGGACGCGATTGCCCGCAAAGCGATGGCCCGTAAAACCGGTGCCCGTGGCCTGCGTTCTATCGTTGAAGCCGCTCTCCTCGACACTATGTACGATCTGCCTTCCATGGAAGACGTCGAAAAAGTGGTGATCGACGAGTCCGTTATCGACGGCCAGACCAAGCCGCTGTTGATTTACGGTACCAGCGAAACGCAGCAGGCATCTGGCGAATAATTCACCAAATTACTCAGTTAGTTAACGAAAAGGGGGATATTTTATCCCCCTTTTGCTTTTCCTGTATTCCTGCCGTTGAATGTGTGGGAAACATCCCCATATACTGGATTACATGTTAACGGTGGCGTCATCACAGTAACGCCACTGACTACCCTGGCGGACATTAAACTAAGAGAGAGCTCTATGAATCCTGAGCGTTCTGAACGCATTGAAATCCCCGTATTGCCGTTGCGCGATGTGGTGGTTTATCCGCACATGGTCATTCCCTTATTTGTAGGGCGGGAAAAATCTATCCGTTGTCTCGAAGCTGCCATGGACCATGATAAAAAAATCATGCTGGTTGCTCAGAAAGACGCGTCAACGGATGAGCCGGGTGTAAACGATCTTTTCACCGTCGGGACCGTGGCCTCTATTTTGCAGATGCTGAAACTGCCTGACGGCACCGTAAAAGTGTTGGTCGAAGGCCTTCAGCGTGCGCGCATTTCCGCATTGTCAGACAACGGCGAGCATTTCTCGGCGAAGGCTGAATACCTTGATTCGCCGGATATCGAAGAGCGCGAGCAGGAAGTGCTGGTGCGCACGGCGATTAGCCAGTTTGAAGGCTATATCAAGCTGAACAAGAAAATCCCACCGGAAGTGCTGACGTCGCTGAACAGCATCGACGATCCAGCTCGTCTGGCAGACACCATTGCTGCACACATGCCGCTTAAGCTGTCGGACAAGCAGTCTGTACTGGAAATGTCTGACATCAACGAGCGTCTGGAATACCTGATGGCGATGATGGAATCGGAAATTGACCTGCTGCAGGTTGAGAAACGTATCCGTAATCGCGTCAAAAAACAGATGGAAAAATCTCAGCGCGAGTACTATCTGAACGAGCAAATGAAAGCCATTCAGAAAGAGCTCGGTGAGATGGACGATGCGCCGGACGAAAACGAAGCGCTGAAGCGTAAAATCGACGCCGCTAAGATGCCGAAAGAGGCAAAAGAGAAGGCGGAAGCCGAGCTTCAGAAGCTGAAAATGATGTCGCCTATGTCCGCAGAAGCGACCGTCGTGCGCGGCTATATCGACTGGATGGTTCAGGTTCCGTGGAACGCGCGCAGTAAAGTTAAAAAGGATCTGCGCCAGGCGCAGGAGATCCTTGATACCGACCACTACGGTCTGGAACGCGTGAAAGATCGCATCCTTGAGTATCTCGCAGTCCAGAGCCGCGTTAACAAGCTTAAAGGGCCAATTCTGTGCCTGGTTGGGCCTCCTGGCGTGGGTAAAACCTCTCTGGGCCAGTCCATCGCCAAAGCAACAGGGCGTAAGTACATTCGTATGGCGCTGGGCGGCGTGCGTGACGAAGCGGAAATTCGTGGTCACCGCCGTACTTATATCGGTTCCATGCCGGGCAAGCTGATTCAGAAAATGGCGAAAGTGGGCGTTAAAAACCCGCTGTTCCTGCTGGATGAAATCGACAAAATGTCTTCGGACATGCGCGGCGACCCGGCATCTGCGCTGCTGGAAGTGCTTGATCCAGAACAGAACGTGGCGTTCAGCGATCACTATCTGGAAGTCGATTACGATCTCAGCGATGTGATGTTTGTGGCGACCTCTAACTCCATGAATATTCCGGCGCCGCTGCTGGATCGTATGGAAGTGATTCGCCTCTCCGGCTATACCGAAGATGAAAAGCTGAACATCGCGAAACGTCACCTGTTGCCAAAACAGATTGAGCGTAACGCCCTGAAAAAAGGCGAAATCACGGTTGAAGACAGCGCAATCATCGGCATCATTCGTTACTACACCCGTGAAGCGGGCGTGCGTAGCCTGGAGCGTGAAATCTCCAAACTGTGCCGTAAAGCGGTGAAACAGCTGCTGCTGGATAAGACGCTCAAGCACATCACCATCGACGGTGACAACCTGCATGATTACCTTGGCGTGCAGCGCTTCGACTATGGTCGTGCGGATGATGAAAACCGTGTCGGTCAGGTAACGGGCCTCGCGTGGACCGAAGTGGGCGGCGATCTGCTGACCATCGAAACAGCATGCGTGCCGGGCAAAGGTAAGCTGACTTATACCGGCTCCCTTGGCGAAGTGATGCAGGAATCCATCCAGGCGGCGCTGACCGTCGTTCGCGCGCGTGCAGAGAAGCTCGGCATCAACGGCGACTTCTACGAAAAACGCGACATCCACGTTCACGTGCCGGAAGGCGCAACGCCGAAAGACGGTCCGAGTGCGGGTATTGCTATGTGTACCGCGCTGGTTTCATGCCTGACGGGTAACCCGGTGAGAGCCGATGTTGCCATGACTGGTGAAATCACGCTGCGCGGTCAGGTTCTGCCGATCGGCGGTCTGAAGGAAAAACTGCTGGCGGCACACCGCGGTGGCATTAAGACTGTTCTGATTCCGGATGAAAACAAACGCGATCTGGAAGAGATTCCGGATAACGTGATTGCCGATCTGGATATCCATCCGGTCAAGCGCATTGAAGAGGTTCTTGCCCTTGCACTGCAAAATGCTCCTTACGGCATGCAGGTTGTAAGCGCAAAATAGTGACTTCGCGCAAAGAGCGTTAATAAAAACGGGGCTGGGAAGTGATTTCGCACTTGCCAGCCTTTTTTTGTATAGCTAATTTAGATTGCTGGTTGGGTATGTCATAGGCAACGGGTGTTGTAAGGGCATGACACTCCTGATATAACTGCTGCGCCGTCGTGCTGCGAAGGATTCCAGTGCGATATAAATTATAAAGAGAGGAAGAGAACAGTGAACAAATCTCAACTGATTGACAAAATTGCTGCAGGTGCGGATATTTCTAAAGCTGCTGCTGGCCGTGCGTTAGATGCTTTGATCGCTTCCGTTACTGAGTCTCTGCAGGCTGGGGATGACGTTGCGCTGGTAGGTTTTGGTACTTTTGCTGTTAAAGAGCGTGCTGCCCGTACTGGTCGCAACCCGCAAACCGGTAAAGAGATCACCATTGCTGCTGCTAAAGTTCCGGGTTTCCGTGCAGGTAAGGCACTGAAAGACGCGGTAAACTGATCGCTTTCCCTCCCCGGGAACGTGATAAAGTACAAGGGCGCATCATCAGATGTGCCTTTTTTATTTGTTTAGTCTGATTTTCAGCGGCTTCAGGCGACTTTCAGGCTGACAATACCCCTCGTTTCTTGCCAAAATACGTCATCGTGCGCAGCCGCTCTCGTGCTATGCTGTGCAAGGTTTAAAGTCACCTACAGCGGAGCGTTGTTACACCATGATGGACTCCTTACGTACGGCAGCCAATAGCGTCGTGCTCAAGATTATTTTCGGTATCATTATCGTGTCGTTCATTTTGACCGGCGTGAGTAGCTACCTGATTGGCGGTAACAAAGAATATGCCGCAAAAGTGAATGGCCAGGAAATTGGTCGCGCACAGTATGAGAATGCCGTTGCCAGCGAAAGAAATCGCATGCAGCAGCAGTTAGGCGATCGGTTCTCCGAGCTGGCTTCTAACGAAAATTATATGAAAACGATGCGTCAGCAGGTGCTCAACCGCCTGATTGATGAATCGCTCCTCGACCAGTACGCCAGACATCTGAATCTCGGCATCAGCGACGATCAGGTGAAGCAGGCGATTTTCCAGACTCAGGCTTTCCAGTCTAACGGCAAATTCGACAACCAGCGCTTCAGCGGGATCGTCGGCCAGATGGGCATGACCACCGATCAGTATGCGCAGGCGCTGCGTAACCAGCTGGTGACCCAGCAACTGATCAACGCCATTGTTGGCTCTGAATTCATGCTACCCGGCGAAACTGACCAGCTGGCGGCTCTTGTTTCTCAGCAGCGTGTCGTCCGTGAAGCCACGATTGATGTAAATGCGCTGGCAGCGAAGCAGCAGGTCAGCGATCAGGAAATTACCAGCTACTACGAGCAGCATAAAAACCAGTTTGTCGCACCGGAGCAGTTCCGCGTCAGCTACATCAAACTGGATGCTGCCAGCCTGCAGGAAACGGCCTCTGACGCGGATATTCAGTCCTGGTACGATCAGCATCAGGATCAGTTCACCCAGCCACAGCGCGTGCGCTACAGCGTCATACAGACCAAAACGGAATCCGATGCGAAAGCTGCGCTGGATGACATCAACAAAGGGGCGAATTTTGCTGACGTTGCGAAGGCAAAATCCACCGATATCATCTCCGCCAAAAACGGTGGCGACATGGGCTGGCTGGAAGCCTCTACCACGCCGGACGAGCTGAAAAATGCCGGTCTGAAAGAGAAAGGTCAGCTGTCTGGTGTGATCAAATCCAGCGTGGGTTTCCTGGTTGCCCGTCTTGATGACGTGGTGCCTGCGAAGGTGAAACCGCTGGCAGAAGTGCGTGATGAAATCGCGGCGAAAGTGAAGCAGGAAAAAGCGCTTGATGCCTACTACGCGATGCAGCAGAAAGTCAGCGATGCGGCCAGCAACGATAACGAATCCCTGGCGGGCGCCGAGCAGGCATCCGGTATCAAAGCGATCGAAACCGGCTGGTTTGGTCATGATAATCTCCCGGCGGAGCTGAACTTCAAACCCGTTTCTGATGCTATCTTCAACGGTGGCCTGGTAGGTGAAAACGGCACGCCTGGCAGTAACTCCGACATCATCACCGTCGACGGTGACCGTGCGTTTGTTCTGCGCGTTAGCGAGCATAAAGCAGAAGCCGTTAAGCCTCTGGCTGAGGTGAAGGATCAGGTCACGGATATCGTGAAGCACACCAAAGCAACGCAGCAGGCTAACCTGACGGCTGAGAAGCTGCTGGCCGACCTGAAAGCGGGCAAAGGCGATGAGGCCATGAAAGCCGCTAACCTGAGCTTCAGTACAGCAAAAACGCTGAGCCGTACCGGTCAGGATCCGCTGAGCCAGACTGCGTTCACGCTGCCGTTACCGCAGAAGGATAAGGCAAGCTATGGCGTTGGCTCTGACATGCGAGGTAACGTGGTTCTGGTTTCGCTGGATGAAGTGAAAGATGGCACCATGCCGGAAGAGCAGAAAAAAGCGATGGTGCAGGGCATCACTCAGAACAATGCTCAGGTGGCCTTTGAAGCACTGATGGCGAACCTGCGCAAAGAAGCGAAAATCAAGCTGGGTGACATTGCCGAACAGCAGCAATAATTCGGGCACGCTCGCAGATTTTCGTAACGAACTGCAATAACAAAAGGCCGCTTTCGCGGCCTTTTCCATTTTTGAAATCTGCCCTTAGCGCTGTTTTCGCTGTCCGGTTATGGTGACCTCGCTGTCAACAAACAAGGAGATAACAGCATGAAAACAGGAATCAAAACGCTACTCTTCGTCTTAATGCTTATCGGCTCAGGTTTCAGCTCGCAGACCCTTGCGGCCACCGCCACGGGAAAAGCGCCGCCAGATGTCAAAGCCGCGGCGACAATGTCCCCCGGAACTGAGAAAAGTGCTGCATCCACCAAAAACGATCGGGGCAACGGCGATAAGGTCAGCATTAATACCGGCAGCGCTGAAGAGCTTGCCCGCGTGATGAACGGCGTCGGGCTCAAAAAAGCCCAGGCTATTATCAGCTACCGTGAGGAGTTCGGCCCTTTTAAAAGTATCGATGATTTGCGTCAGGTACCGGGGATGGGAGGCGCCCTGGTTGAAAGAAATCTTTCGCATCTGATGCTCTGACCCCGGCAAAAGGTTGCACAGTTGTAAAAAAATGCCAGACTAAAGAGGTCGTACCAGTGTGCGACCTCTGACTCTATTAATAAGAAAGGCTATTGCGCTATGCAGACTCAAATCAAAGTTCGCGGATATCACCTCGATGTCTACCAGCACGTCAATAACGCCCGCTATCTGGAGTTTTTAGAAGAAGCCCGCTGGGACGGGCTGGAAAACAGCTCCGGATTCCAGTGGATGACGAAGCACAACATCGCGTTTGTGGTGGTGAATATCAACATCAACTATCGCCGCCCGGCGGTGCTGGGCGATTTGCTCACCGTCACCAGCAAGGTGCAGCAGCTAAACGGTAAAAGCGGCGTGTTGAGCCAGGTCGTGACCCTGGAGCCTGAGGGCGAAGTGGTGGCAGACGCACAAATCACGTTTGTTTGCATCGATCTGAAAACGCAAAAGGCGCTGGCGCTGGAAGGTGAGCTTCGCGAACATCTGGAAGCAATGGTGGGGTAATTCGTCGAGATAATCCCCGGCTGGCATTTTTACCGCCGGGGATGATGGGTTATTTCAGACCCGTTTTCGCCTTCATGGCTGCCATCACGCCAGCTTTGTCTGCCAGATAGTGATTCAGGCCATTGGCGCGCAGGGTACAGGCGGCACAGTGCCCACAGCCGTCACCCTTGATGCCGTTATAGCAGGTAAGGGTTTCGCTTCGCACCAGCTCGAGATGTCCCCAGTAATCAGCCAGCGCCCAGGTTTCGGCTTTATCAATCCACATCAGTGGGGTTTCAAAGCGAATCTCTTTGGCCATGCCGAGATTGACCGCGTGGTTGAGTGCTTTCACGAACTCATCCCGGCAGTCCGGGTAGCCGGAAAAATCGGTCTCGCACACGCCGGTAATCACCGCTTCGGCTTTAACTTGATAGGCATAAATCGCGGTCAGCGTCAGAAACAGAATATTGCGGCCGGGAACGAACGTATTCGGAATGCCGTCAGCCTCCGGCTCGTAGTCCGGTACAGGAATGCTGTCGCGCGTCAGGCTGCTGACAGCCAGTTCGTTAAGCAACGTCACGTCCAGGACTTTGTGGGCACGGGCGCCGAGTTTTAATGCCAGTTCACGCGCCACGTCGATCTCTGCACGATGGCGCTGCCCGTAATCAAAGGTTACGCAGTGCACTTCGTCATACTGCTGGAGAGCCTGTACCAGGCAGGTGGTGGAGTCCTGACCTCCGCTGAAAACCACAACGGCGCGTTTCATAGCAAATCCTGTCAATTCTGAGAAAACGCTATGGTAACGCCTGAGCGTTACGTCCACCAGCGACAACACGTGCTTTACGTCGATGTGGATGCCGGAAGCCACGCTTCGGTGAAATCAAACCAGCCCCGCGCGTTCAGTCGTATCCCGTTGACGCCAGGCGGCGCGCTGATTCGGTACTGATAGTTAAACAGCGGCGTCAGCACGGCATCTTCCATCAAATGGTGGAAGACGTTTTGCAGTGCAGCGTGTCGCGATGCCGCTTGCCGTTGGGTTTGTACTGCATCCAGCGTTGCCTGAAGGTGGGCATATTGTGCAGCGCTCAAGGTATGCGGCCAGAGCGGATCACAGCGCAGCCACTGCTCAAGGGTATACTCCGGCGTGTCACCAATGAGCCTGTCGCCCATCACCAAATCGGCTTTTGCCAGCTCAACACAGCCGTCCCAGGTTTTGGCGTCGTAGAAAATGACCGTCAGCTCACATCCTGCCAGAGCAAGTGCCTGCCGCAGCTGTTCTGCCATCGTATGCAGCTCAACGGGGAGATGATAAATCAGCGTCAGCGCTGGCGGAAATATAACGGAATCCGTCTCTGCCGCCAGAGGGATCGCCCAGCCCGGCAGCAGCTCCTGGCTTGGGGTGATCAGGTTTTCGTCCAGCGGCAGGGTCTGCATCAACGACGTCTGGTGGATAAGCGCAATCAGCTTCTGCGCCTGAGCGGTTGTCAAACGCGGGCTTTTTCTGAGCGTCAGATAGCAGAACCCCAGGCTGATGCTGTCGCTGACGGGGCGTAAATTACGCAAATCATCTGCTTCACCAATGGCAAGCTGAACCGGATGACGACAGCTGGTCCCCAGATCCTGGGCAAACAGCTGTGGCGTGATCCAGTACTCAATGGCCTGTAGCAGTGGGTGGCTGAGATGATAGCGGCTGTGGCTCTCCAGCCGTACCAGTTCAGGCTCGAATACGTTCAGACGGAAAGGGCCGGTGCCAAGAGCGGCATTGTCCGGGTGCGCAAGTACGCTGCAATAGCTGGCGAGACGATAAGCCAGCCAATAGTCTGGCTTCACCAGAGTGAAGGTCAGGCACTGTGCGTGCGTTACGGCAATGTTCTGCACGCTGGCGAACAGCGTCCGCAGCGCTGGCAGAGTGAGCAACATTTCCAGCCGACGCCAGAGCTGTGTGGTATCCACCGGATCGCCGTTATGCCAGTACAGCGTTGAGCGGATATAAAAGTGCCAGCGCAGCCCGTCGTCGGAGACTTCCCAGTGATGCGCCAGATCGCCCACTGGCTCATCTTTATCATGAGCAAAACGCGTCAGACCCGAGAACACTTGCCCGGCCAGATGCTGCTCGGCACGCCCCGGTAAAAAGCCGGGATGCAGCGGTTCAAGCGGGCGGTAGTAAGGAATGCGAAGCGTCGGGGTGTTGTTCTGCCACTGACCGCCTAAAAAAGGATGCAGCAGCGCCCGCAGCTCCGGCGCGGCCAGCTGCGCCAGCTCCAGGGCATTTTGCTGCTGGCCAAGCTCCAGCGCCCGCTCCATCATCTCATTGCGCAGGTTTTCTGGTGTCACATGAAAGGTCAGCGTGCCGCGCTTGCCACGACCGGACTGTGCCTGCCAGCTCAGCCATCCCGCGTCCTGCGCCTGGCGCAGCAGGGTACGCACGTGCCTTTCGCTGCAAAAACAGCGTTCCGCCAGCTCTGCTACGGTAATCTGCTGCGGCGCGCCGGTAGAGGGTTGCCACAGGCGTTGGAATTGATTGAGTCTGTTGAGTTGCCGCATCGCTTCTGTCCTGATAAACCCGGAACAATAAAGAACATTCATTCACTATTCCTTCCGTATATCTCAGGCGATACTTTTGGGCAAGCGACTTACATCACACTTTCGGGGAAGCACATGGCACGACTGGCTGCATTTGATATGGACGGAACACTGCTGATGCCCGACCATCGCCTGGGTGAAAAAACGTTAAGCACCCTGAAGCGCCTGCACGAGCGGGAAATCACGCTGACGTTTGCCACAGGCCGCCACGTGCTCGAAATGCGCCACCTGATCGGTAATTTTTCTCTCGATGCTTTCCTCATTACCGGCAACGGCACGCGCATTCACTCGCTGGAAGGGGATGTTCTCCATCGTAGCGATCTTAATCCGGAAGTGGCCGATCTGGTTCTGCACGGCCACTGGGATACTCAGGCGAGCATGCACGTATTCAACGACAGCGGCTGGCTTACCGACCGGGATATTCCTGACATGCTCCAGGCGCATGTTTACAGCGGCTTCCGCTATCAGCTCTGTGATTTCAAACGGCTGCCCGCCCATGACGTCACTAAAATCTGTTTCTGCGGCGATCATGACGATCTCAGCCGCCTGCGCATCCAACTGAATGACGCCATCGGCGATCGCGCGCACCTCACGTTTTCTGCATTTGAATGTCTGGAAGTGCTGCCGGTTGGCTGTAACAAAGGAGCGGCGCTCACCGCCCTTAGCGGTCACCTGGGCATGACGATGGCTGACTGTATGGCGTTTGGTGATGCGATGAACGACAGCGAAATGCTGGGACTGGTAGGGAAGGGGTTGATTATGGGCAACGCCATGCCGCAGCTGAAAGCGGCGCTGCCGCACTTACCGGTTATCGGGCATTGCCAGAATCAGGCGGTCTCCCACTATTTAACGCATTGGCTGGATACTCCACATCTCCCTTATTCCCCCGAATGAATGAGACCCTTCCGGCAAGCCAGCCCTCTGATGAGGTCTGGCTTTTTTCTTTGGCGTTCCGGAACGGGCGAAATGCTCGTTAAAACGTCAGGTTATGGCGTTATTAATCTTTTCTGGCAGCGTGCTATTTTTCGCCTTTTACACGTGAAGAATGCTATGCAAATCCATAAAGTGATCAAACCGGAGTTCGTGAAGAAGTTTGCCTGCGTCGGCCCCGAATGCCTGATCTCCTGCTGTCAGGGATGGAAGATATCCATCGACAAGAAAACCCATCATGCTTACCTCAACTCTGAACAGCCAGAAATTGCCGCTCTGGCAAAAGAGAGCCTGCTGCGGGTGCGAAAAGGTAAAAGCAATTATTCGATGATCAAGCTGGACGAGCAGGGACAGTGTCCGTTTATCGACGAAAATAAGTTATGCCTGGTCCACCGGGAGCTTGGGGAAAAGGCGCTTTCAGCCACCTGTTCAACCTATCCACGTTCTAAAATGCGCTACGCTGATGAAACGCGTCATTTAATGACGCTCTCATGCCCGGAGGTTGCGAGGCTGGTGTTGTTCGATGCAGACAGCATGTTAGTACATGAACAGGATGAGCTGCTGGCGAAGGCGAAAATCAACCTTATCGGCCAGCGGCAACCGGTTAATCAAATCCACCAGGTTGTCCATCTCTTTGCCTGGCACCTCCTGCAGGCGCCTTCGGTGAACGTTGAACAGAATCTGATGGCGTTGGCGCACTTTATGGTGTACCTGCAACGCATTGAGTTCGACCTGCACCGCCATTTCGCGCAGGCAGAGCAGCTCCATCAGCAGCTATTAAACGATCTGGCGCATGGCGCGAACCTGATCCATCGCCCATCGGCTACGGACTCGGTTGGACTGAAGGTGCGTGCACTGTCCGTGCTGGGTTCGCTGATCGCGAGAAATAGCGCGAGGGATGGCATTATCGGTGAGGCGCACCGGCAGATGGCAACGTATTTAGACGTCGCCGAAAGTCCGGACCTGCAAGTGCTCGCTGACAAATTTGCCACACTGGATAAGCAATGGCAGCTAGTGTGCCAGGATTCCTGCCTTAGCGCCCCGCATGTGCTGCGTAATTTGCTGACCTACAAAATTTACCACAGCCATTTCCCCGGGGTGGATTACTCAAAGGCCATGCGCCAGGTTTACCGTCTGATCCTCGACTATTTCTATATTAAGCATTTGCTGAGTGTGAAATCGCTGGAAGAAGTGCCGGACGAAAAGGCGGTACTGAAGATCGTGGCAAGTCTTGCAGAGCATACCCTGCATTCGTCAACGATCGACCGCCGGATGGAGAAAGCGATCGATATGATCAATGCCGGGGACGATCTCTCCTGCCTGCTATTGATTGGTTAAAGAAATCGGCGTATTCACCTGAGTGCCTACGCCTTTTATTCTCACCCCAGCCGTTCAGCCAGCTTCGCTTTCCACGATGCCAGCGAGCCAATATTGGCCTCAATCCATTGCGGGTTGTAGTAGGTTTCCAGATAACGTTCACCGCTGTCGCACAGCAGCGTGACAATGGAACCTGTCCGGCCTTCACTGCGCATCTGAGCAGCGATTTCGAGTGCACCCCACATGTTGGTGCCGGTCGATGCGCCCACTTTGCGGCCCAGCTGCGTTTCCAGCCAGTGCGCGGTGGCAACGCTCGCTGCATCCGGCACGCGCAGCATATTATCGACCACGTCAGGAATAAATGACGGCTCCACGCGTGGGCGGCCGATCCCTTCGATTTTACTGCCCACCGGGCTGCGAAGCGTGGCATCGCGGCTTTGCCAGAAGTCCATAAACACTGAATTCTGCGGATCGACCACGGTTAACTTTGTGTCATACCCCTGACAGCGAATATAGCGTCCAATGGTGGCCGACGTGCCGCCGGTACCCGCGCTCATCACGATATGCGACGGAACGGGATTCGGCTCATGCTGCATCTGGCGGAAAATGCTGTCGGCAATATTATTGTTGCCGCGCCAGTCGGTTGCCCGCTCGGCGAAGGTGAACTGATCCATATAATGGCCGTTCAGCTCGCGGGCGAGCTTCTCAGACGCCTCATAGATCTCACAGGCGCTTTCCACAAAGTGGCAGCGTCCGCCGTAAAATTCTATCTGCTCAATTTTGCGCTTTGCCGTGCAGGAGGGCATGACGGCGATAAACGGCAGGCCGAGCAGGCGAGCGAAGTAGGCTTCGGAGACGGCGGTTGAGCCAGACGAAGCCTCGATAATCGTGGTGCCTTCCTTTATCCAGCCGTTGCACAGTCCGTATAAAAACAGCGAGCGCGCCAGGCGGTGCTTCAGGCTGCCGGTCGGATGTGTGCTCTCGTCTTTCAGGTAGAGCTGAATGCCCGGAAACCCGGGCAGCGCCAGACGAATCAGGTGCGTGTCGGCAGAGCGCTGATAGTCAGCGTTAATCTCACTGATGGCGTGTTTTACCCAGGTGCTGTTCATGGTGCTTTTTCCGTTTGTCATTTTGTGCCCAGCTTACTGGAAAGCACGGAAAAAATTGTTGCTATCTGGCCTTTGAAATACAATAGGAAGAGAATAATTTTCTCTGTGATGGGCTGATGATAGATAAAATTGACCGTAAGCTGCTGGCGCTGCTGCAGGAGGACTGCACCCTCTCTTTGCAGGCGCTGGCCGATGCCGTTAATCTGACCACCACTCCCTGCTGGAAACGCCTCAAACGTCTCGAAGACGAAGGCATTTTACGCGGTCGGGTGGCGCTGCTGGATGCGGAAAAACTGGGCCTCGGGCTCACGGCCTTCGTGCTGATTAAAACCCAGCATCACAGCAGCGAATGGTACAGCCGCTTTGTGTCCCAGGTGACGCAAATGCCGGAAGTGTTAGGCTTCTGGCGCATGGCGGGCGAGTACGATTATCTGCTGCGGGTTCAGGTGGCGGACATGAAACGCTACGACGATTTTTATAAACGACTGGTGAACAGCGTACCGGGGTTATCTGACGTCACATCCAGCTTTGCGATGGAACAGATCAAATACACTACCGCGCTGCCGATCGAATCATTCTCTGGGTAATTCTGCGTGCGATTATTTGCTCAACTCAGCTGGTACTTCCGCCGGGAGTGGCGTCGCTATCTCGGTGCTGTCCTGCTGCTTATTATTATTGCCATTCTGCAGCTTATCCCGCCGAAGGTGGTGGGCTACGTGGTCGATGGCGTAACAAAAAATCACTATACCGCCACGCGAGTCATGATGTGGGTGGGCACGCTGGCGCTGATTGCGGTGGTGGTGTATCTGCTGCGCTACGTCTGGCGCGTGCTGCTGTTTGGCGCGTCCTACCAGCTTGCGGTGGAGCTGCGCGAAGATTATTACCGCCAACTCAGCCGCCAGCATCCCGAATTTTATCTGCGCCACCGCACCGGGGATTTGATTGCCCGCGCCACCAACGATGTTGACCGCGTGGTGTTTGCCGCAGGTGAAGGCGTGCTTACGCTGGTGGACTCGCTGGTGATGGGCTGCGCGGTGCTGATCGTCATGTCCACGCAAATCAGCTGGGAGCTGACGCTGCTGGCGCTGCTGCCAATGCCGATCATGGCGCTGGCGATCAAACGCAACGGCGACACGCTGCACGAGCGCTTTAAGCTTGCGCAGGCTGCCTTTTCCGGCCTGAACGATCGCACGCAGGAAAGCCTGACCAGCATCCGCATGATCAAAGCCTTTGGCCTGGAAGACAGGCAGTCGGCGCAGTTTGCGGCAGATGCTGCGGACACGGGTGCAAAAAATATGCGCGTAGCCCGCGTGGATGCACGTTTTGACCCGACGATCTATATCGCCATCGGTATGGCAAACCTGTTGGCCATCGGCGGCGGCAGCTGGATGGTGGTGCACGGCAGCCTGACGCTCGGGCAGCTCACCAGCTTTATGATGTACCTCGGCCTGATGATTTGGCCGATGCTGGCGCTGGCCTGGATGTTCAACATCGTTGAGCGTGGCAGCGCGGCCTACACCCGTATCCGCGCCATGCTGGCGGAAGCGCCGGTGGTGAACGACGGTAGAGAAGCGCTGGCACCTGAACGCGGCACCCTGGCCGTGGATATCCATGAGTTTCGCTATCCACAAACGGATAAACCCACCCTTAGCAACGTGGCGTTCCGCCTTGCTCCGGGCCAGATGCTGGGCATTTGTGGTCCGACGGGCGCCGGGAAGAGCACGGTGCTGTCGCTGATTCAGCGTCATTTTGACGTGACTCAGGGTGATATTCGTTTTCAGGATAAGCCGCTGACTGTGCTCCAGCTTGACGGCTGGCGTAGTCGTCTGGCGGTGGTGAACCAGACGCCGTTCCTGTTTTCCGACACCGTCGGGAACAACATTGCGCTGGGTAATCCGGGGGCCACGCAGGAAGAGATTGAGCACGTGGCGCGGCTTGCCAGCGTGCATGAAGATATTCTGCGCCTGCCGCAGGGCTACGATACTGAAGTCGGCGAGCGCGGTGTGATGCTCTCGGGCGGGCAAAAACAACGTATCTCCATTGCCCGTGCGCTGCTGCTGAACGCGGAAATCCTGATCCTCGACGACGCGCTTTCCGCCGTCGACGGGCGGACCGAGCACCAAATCCTGCACAATTTGCGGCAATGGGGCGAAGGGCGCACGGTGATCATCAGCGCCCATCGTCTGTCGGCGTTAACCGAGGCGAGCGAAATTATCGTCATGCAGCACGGACACATTGCCCAGCGCGGCGCTCACGAGCAGCTGGCGACGCAGCCGGGCTGGTATCGCGATATGTACCGCTATCAGCAGCTGGAGGCGGCGCTCGACGACGTTCCGGAAGAACAGCGCGAGGAGGAAGCCGATGCGTAATTTTGGACAGCTCTGGCCGACGCTGAAACGCCTCCTGGCGTACGGTTCACCGTGGCGCAAGTCCCTGACTATAGGCATGGTGATCATGTGGATTGCCGCCGCCGCAGAGGTTAGCGGCCCGCTGCTCATCAGCTATTTCATTGATAACATGGTGGCGAAAAGCGACCTGCCGTGGGGCATTGTCGGCGGCCTTGCAGCGGCCTATGTCGGATTGCAGCTGCTGGCGGCGTCGCTGCACTACGTGCAATCACTGCTGTTTAACCGGGCGGCGGTGGGGGTGGTTCAGCAGTTGCGCACGGACGTGATGGATGCCGCGCTGCGCCAGCCGCTCAGCGAATTTGACGTGCAGCCTGTCGGACAGTTGATTTCCCGCGTGACCAACGATACCGAAGTGATCCGCGATCTCTACGTCACCGTGGTCTCCACGGTTCTGCGCAGCGCAGCGCTGATTGGTGCAATGCTGGTGGCGATGTTCAGCCTCGACTGGCGCATGGCGCTGGTGGCCATTGCCATTTTCCCGGCGGTGATTGTGGTGATGGTGATTTATCAACGCTACAGCACGCCAATTGTGCGCCGCGTGCGCGCCTATCTGGCCGATATCAACGACGGCTTCAATGAAGTCATCAACGGCATGAGCGTTATCCAGCAGTTCCGCCAGCAGGCGCGCTTTGGCGAACGCATGGGCGAAGCGAGCCGTTCACACTACATGGCGAGGATGCAGACGCTGCGCCTGGACGGTTTCCTGCTGCGCCCGCTGCTGAGTTTATTTTCCTCGCTGATCCTGTGCGGCCTGCTGATGCTGTTCGGCCTGACCACCAAAGGCACCATTGAAGTGGGTGTGCTGTACGCGTTTATCAGCTATCTCGGGCGCCTCAATGAGCCGCTGATTGAACTCACGACTCAGCAGTCGATGCTGCAACAGGCCGTGGTAGCGGGGGAGCGCGTCTTTGAGCTGATGGATAAGCCACGCCAGGTTTATGGTCACGACGCTGCGCCGCTGCAAAGCGGATCGATTGAAGTGGATAACGTGTCGTTTGCCTATCGCGGCGACAGGCTGGTGTTGCAGGATATCGATCTTACCATTCCGACGCGAAGCTTCGTGGCGCTGGTCGGCCATACCGGCAGCGGAAAAAGCACGCTCGCCAGCCTGTTAATGGGCTATTACCCGCTGACCAAAGGCGAGATTCGCCTTGACGGACGGCCGCTCCCTACGCTCGATCACAGCGTCCTGCGGCAGGGCGTGGCGATGGTACAGCAGGATCCCGTGGTTATGGCCGATACGTTTTTTGCTAACGTCGCGCTTGGGCGCGATATCAGCGAAGAGCAGGTCTGGCAGGCGCTGGAAACCGTGCAGCTGGCGGAATTGGCCCGCGGTATGAGTGACGGGATATATACCCAGCTCGGCGAGCAGGGCAATAATCTCTCCGTTGGGCAGAAACAGCTGCTGGCGCTGGCCCGCGTGCTGGTGGATACGCCGCAAATCCTGATCCTTGATGAAGCGACGGCCAACATCGATTCCGGCACCGAGCAGGCCATTCAGCACGCGCTGGCGGCAGTTCGTCAGCACACAACGCTGGTGGTGATCGCACATCGCCTGTCGACAATCGTGGAGGCGGACACCATTCTGGTGCTGCATCGCGGGCAGGCGGTAGAGCGTGGCACGCATCAGCAGCTGCTTGAAGCGAAAGGACGTTACTGGCAGATGTATCAGCTTCAGCTGGCCGGCGAAGAGCTGGCGGCCAGCATCGAAGAAGAGTCACTTATCGCTTGATGCACCACCGTTAAGCATTTTGCTAACACCAGCGCGCGCTGGTGCATTCCCTCGACGCACCATGCACTACGCTGGTGCGTTTTTGTTTCATCTCCCGCCTTATGACTCCTTCATCACGAATTTGCCTGCTACGCATCCCACAGAAACCGTCGGAAAACGCTGATTTTTTATTTCTGGCACGCTGCTTGCTTTACCTCATACGTGTTAGCTGCGGCCATTACTGAATTCTGACTGGAGGGGATCTATGAAGCTGGTTACCGTGGTGATTAAACCATTCAAACTCGAAGATGTTCGTGAAGCACTGTCTTCAATTGGTATTCAGGGGCTGACCGTGACCGAAGTAAAAGGTTTCGGACGTCAGAAAGGGCATGCCGAGCTCTACCGCGGTGCCGAGTACAGCGTCAACTTTTTACCAAAGGTGAAAATTGACGTGGCGATCGCCGACGATCAGCTTGAGGAAGTGATCGACGTGATCAGCAAAGCGGCCTACACCGGCAAGATTGGCGACGGCAAAATTTTTGTCGCCGAGCTGCAGCGCGTGATTCGCATTCGTACCGGCGAAGCCGACGAAGCGGCTCTGTAATTCTCAGACCACACAGTGATAGGGATCGAGAACATGAACAAAGTACTGAAATTTGCCCCTGGTCTCCTGGCTCTGCTGCCGGGTCTGGCGATGGCGGCGCCTGCCGTCGCGGATAAAGCTGACAACGCTTTCATGATGATCAGCACCGCGCTGGTGCTGTTTATGAGTATCCCCGGCATCGCGCTGTTCTACGGCGGCCTGATCCGCGGGAAGAATGTCCTCTCTATGCTGACGCAGGTCACGGTCTCCTTCGCGTTGGTCTGCGTGCTGTGGGTGGTTTACGGCTATACGCTGGCCTTTGGCACCGGCGGTAACTTCTTCGGCAGCTTCGACTGGGTGCTGCTGAAAGGCATCGACATTAAAGCGCTGATGGGCACCTTCTATCAGTACATCCATGTCGCTTTCCAGGGCTCCTTTGCCTGTATCACCGTCGGCCTTATTGTTGGTTCTCTGGCGGAGCGTATTCGCTTCTCCGCGGTACTGATCTTCGTGGTGGTGTGGATGACCTTCTCCTACGTGCCGATTGCGCACATGGTGTGGGGCGGTGGTCTGCTGGCGACGCATGGTGCTCTGGACTTCGCAGGCGGCACCGTGGTGCATATCAACGCCGCCGTAGCGGGTCTGGTTGGGGCTTACCTGGTTGGTAAACGTGCGGGCTTTGGCAAAGAAGCGTTCAAACCGCATAACCTGCCGATGGTCTTCACCGGCACGGCAATCCTCTACGTGGGCTGGTTCGGCTTCAACGCCGGTTCCGCGAGCGCGGCGAACGAAATTGCGGGTCTGGCGTTCGTGAACACCGTAGTAGCAACAGCAGCGGCGATTCTGGCCTGGGTCTTCGGTGAATGGGCGCTGCGCGGCAAGCCTTCTCTGCTGGGTGCCTGTTCCGGTGCCATCGCGGGTCTGGTTGCGGTAACGCCTGCCTGTGGCTATATCGGCGTGGGTGGTTCGCTGATTGTCGGGATCGCAGCCGGTCTGGCTGGCCTGTGGGGCGTCACGGCGCTGAAACGCTGGCTGCGCGTGGATGATCCTTGCGATGTATTCGGCGTGCACGGCGTCTGCGGTATCGTTGGTTGCATCCTGACAGGCATCTTCGCGGCGACCTCACTGGGCGGCGTGGGCTATGCGGAAGGCGTAACCATGGGCCATCAGGTTCTGGTGCAGCTGGAAAGCGTCGCCGTCACTATCGTCTGGTCTGCGGTTGTTGCCTTTATCGGCTACAAGCTGGCTGACCTGACCGTGGGCCTGCGCGTACCGGAAGAGCAGGAGCGCGAAGGGCTGGACGTCAACAGCCACGGCGAGAATGCTTATAACGCTTGATTGTTGAATAATCTCCATAGCGACAAAAGCCTCCGATTCGGAGGCTTTTGTTTTTGGGGCATCAGTTATCCCCCTCTCCCTGACCCTCTCCCGCAGGGAGAGGGAATTGTTGAGCTCCATCTTTACTCCCCTCGCCCTATGGGAGAGGGGCTGGGGGAGAGGGCAGCAGACCGCACTATTGTCAGCTGCGGTTACGCATCACTCCTTCCTGCACGGTCGAGGCCACCAGTACGCCGTCCTGAGTGTAAAACTCGCCGCGTACAAATCCGCGGGCGCTGGACGCTGACGTGCTCTCCACACTGTACAGCAACCACTCATTCATATTGAACGGACGGTGGAACCACATGGAGTGGTCGATGGTGGCAACCTGCATCCCTTTTTCGAGGAAGCCGACGCCGTGGGGCTGCAGCGCAACGGGCAGGAAGTTGAAATCGGAGGCGTAGCCCAGCAGATACTGATGTACGCGAAAATCATCGGCTACCGTGCCGTTGGCGCGGATCCACACTTGTCGTTTCGGTTCAGCGACGTGGCCTTTCAGCGGGTTGTGGAACTCGACCGGGCGGATCTCCAGCGGCTTGTCGCATAAAAACTTCTCTTTCGCCTGAGGTGGCAGCAGATGCGCAAGCTGGCGGGCGATATCGGTTTCCGATGGCAGAGAATCAGGTGCCGGAGCGGGCGGCATTTGCTTTTGATGCTCGTAGCCTGGTTCCGGAGCCTGGAACGACGCCGTCATGTAAAAAATCGGTTTGCCATGCTGAATAGCCGCAACGCGACGGGCGCTGAAGCTGTTGCCATCGCGCAGCACTTCCACGTCATAAACGATCGGCTTTTGGCTGTCTCCCGGACGGAGGAAATAGCTATGGAATGAGTGCACCAGCCGATCGGCGGGAACGGTTTCTTTAGCGGCGTACAGCGCCTGACCGACAACCTGGCCGCCAAAAACCTGACGTAAGCCCAGATCCTCACTCTGGCCGCGGAACAATCCCTCTTCGATTTTTTCGAGATTTAACAGGGTTAGCAGATTAGAGAGAGCCTGACTCATAAATGTCCTCAAAGATAAAAAGACCGCGCGGTACGCGGGAATAGCCACAGTATAACGCAGTTTTCGAAGTGGTCCGATGGGTGCAATTGTCTGAATAACGGCGCGATTACAGGCAAAAATCTGAGATCTGTGCCACACTTACTCCGTCACAAATGTTTTAACTACGCACTCTCGCAGGATTTCATCCCGCGAGCGCATGGATGATAAGGAGAACATAATGAAACTCGTGCACGTGTTAAGTGGTTTAGCGGTTGCGGTGGCACTGTCCGCCTGTGCTCAGAAAAGCGCGGATATTAAAACCCCAGCGCCAAGCCCAAATCCCTCTGAGGCTACACAGCCTGTCATTCAGCAACCTAACGTTTCTGGTACGGTGTGGATCCGCCAGAAAGTGGCTCTGCCACCGGATGCCGTCCTGACCGTTACCCTGTCGGATGCCTCACTCGCCGATGCGCCTTCAAAAGTGATTTCGCAGAAGGTGACGCGTACCGAAGGGAAACAGGCACCGTTCAGCTTCGTGCTGCCGTTTAACCCGGCCGATATCCAGCCGAACGCGCGCATTCTGCTGAGCGCTGCGGTAACGGTAAACGATAAGCTGGTGTTTATCACCGATACCGTACAGCAGGTGATTAACCAGGGCGGGACCAAAGCCGATCTGACGCTGGTGCCAGTGCAGCAAACCGCCGTACCGGTGAATGCGACCGGAGGTGCTGCAACCACAGTTCCATCGACATCCCCGACGCAGGTGAATCCTTCTTCTGCCGTCCCGGCGCCAACTCAGATTCCTTAACGGCGCTTTCCCTCCTCCGCCCGGGGGAGGGAGTCAGTAAATCCAGCGATACTTCTGCATATCAATTTTTCCACTGCCCGATACCTGAACGCCTTCAGAGAGCAGCGCCTGGCGCTGGCGCTGAAGATCCGGGCCGGTCAGTGAAATATTACCATGACGGTTAACGACACGATGCCAGGGTAGCGTTGATCCTTCCGGTAATCGGCGCAGCACACCACCGACCTGACGAGCCGCGCGGGGTGACCCGGCGAGCCGGGCGACCTCACCGTAGGTGGTGACCGATCCTTCGGGGATTGCAGCGACAATTTGCCACACCCTGTGCGGGAATGTATCAACAGGTTCCATTGCGCTTTCCTGAGGGGAAAAGCACAGAATAATGGAGGCTCCGGGGGATGTGAAGCGCGACGTTAGTCTGGCTGCTGGAAGGTAAACTCCAGCACCAGGCCAATCACCTGCGAGGCGCCTGGCGCAAATTTGTCGGGTTTGACCATTTGATTTTCAAGGAATTTCAACTTTCTGGTTGCGGTGCTGTAGGCATCGGTAGCATCAGTGGTGAAGGCGGTGATTTGATCATGATTGACCCCATAAAGAAGAGAGAAACACCCAGAGTATCGGATAGTCTGAACGCTGCCCGGCGATTTGCTGGAGCCACTTCGCAATATCGACACGTTCCCAAAAAAGGGGAGATGGAGAACACATCGGACAATAAACCATCATCCGGACCGCCGTGGGTTGCAATTGCCGGGCCGCACAGGGATAATGCGCCAGCGCGTCAGAAATGACGCTCTCAATGGGGGCTCTGTTGGTTCTCCCGCAACGCTACTCTGTTCACCAGGTCAGGTCCGGAAGGAAGCAGCCAGGGCAGACGACGTGTGTGCCGGGATGTAGCTGGCAGGGCCCCCACCCATTTCTGGGTAAGTACTTGATAGCTAACGGCTAAAGTACTGCAATTCCTCCCCCATAGCCTTAGTGGTACAAAAACGGTGTATCACCAGTAGGCTGCACGATGTCTCTTATGCTCTCCCGTCATGGGAGCTGGTACTACCATCCTTACTGCGTACCGCAGTCCATCCCGTAATCTCTAAATCAACCAGAGAGAGTTGCTAACAAAGAAATGGCAGGTCCTAAAGATATACCTCATTCTGGGTCGATCATTCTGGTATTAGAGCAAAATGAATTAGTACGTGGCATAACGGGGAAGGGCACTATACCGGAAGGCGGGCGCTATGGCGTACCACCAGCTTGCCGGTCAGGACCTGTTGCACGGCGGGAGAGCCCGGGTCGGCAAATTGCTGGGTAATGATGCGCACGGCGGAGTTCACCATTTCGTCCATGGGCTGAACATAGGTGGTGAGTTTGAATAACGGCCAGTCAGCCATCACAATATCATCAAAACCAATGATCGATATGTCTTGTCCAGCCACCAAACCGAACTCGCCGACCGCCACATTCAGTGCGCCGATCGCCATAATGTCGTTGGCGCAGAAGAGGCCGTCGGGGCGTTTTTTGCCCTTGAGCAGACTGCGTGTCGCTTCCATCGCGGTTTCAAGAGTGTACAAGCCCTGGACTCTTAGCGGCGGTGCCACGCCGTGCCACTGCAGACGTTCAATGAATCCCTGCTCACGGTCGCGGCTGGTGGAGGAGGTATCCAGCCCGGCCATAAAGGCCAATTGACGGTGTTTACCCGCCACCAGAAAATCGGCGATTTGCGCGCCGCCTCGAATATTGTCGCTGGTCACACTGGAAACATTTTTGCTGCCATTGGTACGATTTAAAAGCAGTACCGGCAGGCCATTTTGCTGACATTCTTCGGCAAAACGTGAAGAGAGCATGGTGGAAACCAAAATCAGCGCTTCGACCCGATGGCGCAATACATCTTCCATAATCGGGTCGGTACTGCCATCACTATGCATGGAAAAAAGCAGGATGCTATATCCCATCTCATTGAATACATATGATAATTTGTCAACCAGGCCCGCATAAAACGGATTCATCAAGCCGGGCACGACCACGCCAACCAGGTTCGAGCGGCGAGTTATCAGCGAGCGGGCGACAAAGCTTGGGCGATAGCCAAGCTGCGCTGCAGCTTCTTTGATTTTCTCACGGGTGGAGGCCGAGACTTTTCCCCCTTCGGTGAAAGCACGTGATACCGCAGATTGTGAAACACCGGCCAATTTCGCGACATCGTAACTGGTGACGGGGCGGCGCATGCGTTCAGACATAAAGAGCTCCCTTCTGATAAAAATACCGTGAACGACATTATGGGGGATTGCAGCGGCGATGCATAATTTTTGCGATCCGTGTTGCATTCGAATGCATTAGGGGTTTATTTCCGTATTTAGCCGTGACTATATATGTATTGCATTCGAATTCATTTACCGTGAGCGACACATTCTGGAGTAAAAATTATGGCAAAGTGGCTTAAACAAGGGGCAGAAGCAGAGGCGATTAAAACTGCAGATCGCAAGGTGCGGGAAACGGTAGAAAGTATTCTGGCCGATATTGCCGAACGCGGAGATCAGGCAGTTCGCGAGCTTTCCATTCGTTTCGATAACCTTGATCGTGACAGCTATCGGCTGACCAAAGAAGAGATTGCAGACTGCTACGAGCAGCTGTCAGAACGCGATATTGCTGATATCGCCTTTGCTCAGGAGCAAGTGCGCAATTTTGCCCGGCACCAGCGCAACAGCATGGTCGACATTGAAGTTGAAACCCTGCCGGGGGTGATCCTGGGCCATAAAAACATCCCGGTTAACGCGGCTGGCTGTTATGTGCCGGGGGGAAAATATCCTCTTTTGGCGTCGGCCCATATGTCGGTTATCACGGCCAAAGTGGCGGGCGTGCCGCGCATCATCACCTGCGCGCCGCCTTTTAACGGTAAGCCTGCGCCCGCCATTGTGGTGGCGCAGCATATGGCGGGAGCCGATGAAATTTACTGCCTCGGCGGCATTCAGGCCGTGGCGGCAATGGCCATTGGCACCGAATCCATTTCCCCTGTCGATATGCTGGTGGGACCCGGCAATGCCTTTGTGGCCGAAGCCAAACGTCAGCTGTTCGGACGCGTGGGGATTGACCTGTTTGCTGGACCGACGGAAACCCTGGTGATTGCCGATGACAGCGTTGATGGCGAACTCTGTGCCACTGATTTATTAGGCCAGGCCGAGCACGGGCCGGACTCTCCGGCCATTTTGCTGACCACTTCAGAAAAACTCGCGATAGAAACGCTGGCGGAAATTGAACGTCTGTTGGAGATTTTACCTACGGCACACATCGCGCGGCAGTCTTGGGCTAAATTTGGCGAAGTGATCGTAGCCGAGAATGATGAAGAAATGCGTGATATCGCCAACGGGCTGGCTTTCGAACATGTTCAGGTGATGACGCGCAATCCTGACTGGTTTTTACAGAATTTGAGTAATTTCGGTGCGCTGTTCCTTGGCCCACGCACCAATGTGGCCTATGGCGACAAGGTCATTGGCACCAACCATACATTGCCGACCAGGCAAGCAGCGCGTTACACCGGCGGCTTGTGGGTAGGCAAATTCCTCAAAACCTGCTCCTATCAAAAAGTGCTGACGGATGAAGCTTCGGCCTGTGTCGGCGAATATTGTTCGCGCCTGTGTGCACTGGAAGGCTTTGCCGGTCACGGCGAGCAGGCCAATATTCGTGTTCGCCGCTATGGTCATAAAAATGTTCCTTACGCCGGTATTGTTGAATAAGGAAGTAACTATGTCGTTGCCAAAAACCCCGAGTTTTCGTCTGGATGGAAAACGCGCTTTAGTGACAGGAGGCTCGCGCGGCATAGGATTTGCCGCCGGGCTGGCGTTGGCCGAGGCTGGCGCTGAAGTGTGGATTGCTGCACGAGATCGCGCCCAGTTGGATCTCGCGGTGAGTACGGCCAGGGAGGCAGGTCTGCAGCTCCATTCGGTAGCGGTTGATATCACCCAGCCTGCCGACGTCCAGCACGCACTCGAACAATTACCGGCGTTGGATATTCTGATCAACAGCGCCGGGCTGGCACGGCATCAGCACTTCACCGAGGTGAATCGTGAAGATTACGACGCGGTGATGGACGTCAACGTGCGCGCCACGTTCTTTGTATCTCAGCAGGTGGTGCGCAAGATGCAAGACGCTGGAATTCATGGATCTATCGTGCACATCTCGTCACAAATGGGCCACGTGGGCGGCACGATGCGCAGTGTCTACTGCGCTTCGAAATTTGCTCTGGAGGGCATGACCCGCGCCATGGCGATTGAACTTGGCCCCTGCGGCATTCGCGTCAATACCCTATGCCCGACCTTCATCGAAACCGAGCTTTCGCGCATCTCACTGGCTGACCCGGCTTTCCATCAGCAAGTTCTGAGTAACATCAAACTGGGGAGATTAGGACAGTTGGAAGATGTGATGGGGCCGGTGGTTTTCCTTGTTTCACCGGCCTCAGCGCTGATCACCGGCACCGCATTAATGGTCGATGGTGGCTGGACCGCGTCCTGAATCTGGAGGTAATTATGTCGCTGAAAATCTTACGTCGTGACGTCGTGCTGTTCTTTATTATCAGTTTGCTTTTTTTTGTGAGCATTCATGCATTTGATCCGTTTTTAGCGCCCTATATCACGTCGCTGAATGTCGAAGCGCGAACCATGGGGGTGATTATCGGGGCTACCGGGCTGGCGTCGATGCTGCTGCGATTCCCCACAGGGATACTCTCAGATAAGTTTCACAACCGTAAATGCATCATTCAAATTGGCCTGCTGTTCACCATTTTGTCGTGGCCGATGGTCTTTATACACCCGACGGCTGAAACGCTGTTTATCGCCAAGCTTGCCGATGGTGTCACCAGCGCTACGTGGGTGATTTACAACGTGATGTTTGTGGCGTTTTTCCCGCCGCTGGAGGCGGCAGCGGCCATCGCGTTGCTGAGTGTCACCTCGCCGGTCGGCACCTTTATTGGTATCACGCTTGCCGGTTTTATGGCGCGCCACTTTGGCCCGCAGTCGAGTTTCCTGGTAGCGTCGATGGCCGCGACGCTGGCGCTGGTTCTGACCTTCTTTATTCGCGAACGTCGACCAGAAAGGGCGCGGAAAGAGGCGGCCCAATCGGCAGTACGCAGCCAACTGACGGATAAATCCGTCTGGTATCTCGGCGGCCTGTGCGCAGTGGTGATGATGGTGCCGTTCGCCACGCGAGACACCCTGACGCCCCTGCTGGCAGAAGGTTTTGGTATGGCATCGGCTTCGCTGGCGACACTGAGCAGTATCCACCTGGTCTTTTACGCACTGTCTACCGCGCTCTGCGCCCCGGTGTTTTACCGCCGACTCGGGTTAGCGAAAACGGCGATGATTGGCGGCGTGCTGCAGGGAGTCATTGCCATGGCGATGCCTTACGCGCCCAACATTATGGTGCTGTATGGTTTGCAGGCGCTGGCCGGGGTGGCTTTCGGTATGATCCTCACCGTGCTCAACTCGCTGATTGTGACTCATACTCCCGTCTGGCAGCAGTCAACCCGCGTCGGGTTATATCAAAGCGTCTACTCCGCCGGCATTTTCTTCGGGCCAGTAATGGTGGGCTACATCAAATACTACTTTGCGATTAAGCAGGGTTTTCTGGTGGTCGGCATTATCTCCATTATCTCTATCTTGTTGATCCAACAAATAATTCGTATGGTGGAAGCTCGCCGCGAACCTGAACCTGACGCTGCGCCCGCTCTATGATGCAACCTATCAGCAATGTTTCTGTTCCGTTAATTCTGCTTGGCGGCACCCTGTGCGACGAGCAACTCTGGCAGCCGATGCTGGCGCAACTTAACGTCAGCAGCGTGCACTGTTTCACGCTGCAGGGGGATGATTCGGCTAAAGCCGCGGCTGAACGCCTGCTGGCGGTTTTACCTGCTCGATTCTGCCTGTGCGGCTTCTCACTGGGAGCGATGGTGGCGTTGGAAATACAGTCCATCGCGCCGGCTCGTGTCGCCGGGTTGGCGCTGATTTCCGTCAATCCGTTTGCTGACCGCCCCGAAAATGCCCCCATCAGGCGAGCCGCCGTGGCGCAAGCCAGAGTGCAGGGGATGGGGACGTTTATCGCCGAGCAGCTCTGGCCGCGTTATGTCGCCCGCCAGCGGCAATCGGATACTGCATTGCAGCAGCGGATTATGGCGATGGCGCAACGCAGCGGTGTCGAGGTGTTTGCCGCGCAAACGGAAATCGCCATTAGCCGCGTGGACCATCGGGAATCACTGGGGAGTCTCAAGGTTCCTGTCTTGATTCTCAGTGGGGAAGAAGACCCGATTTGCACGACTGAACATCATCGCGCGGTGCAGCAGGCCGCACCTTTGGCACATTGGAAAGTATTGCCTTCGGTGGGCCATTTTGTGCCGCTCGAGGCAGCGCAAGATACAGCCACCGCCTTACATTCATGGATAAACGAGGTTTTTTTATGCGACTCAACCCGCTAAAACAGCGCAAGCAACCCATCATCAACGGCTGGCTGGCCATTCCAGGCAGCTACAGTGCTGAAATCGTCGGCCATCACGGTTATGACTCGGTTACGGTTGATATGCAACACGGCATGATTGACTTCGCCTCAGCATTGACCATGCTTCAGGCTTTGTCCTCCACGCCCGCTACGCCAATCGCTCGCGTGTCGCACAACGACGGCGCGTTGATCATGCAACTGCTTGATGCGGGAGCTTACGGCATCATCTGCCCGATGGTCTCCAGCGCCGAGGAGGCCCGTCGTTTTGTCGCTGCCTGCCGCTACCCGCCACTGGGGAATCGCTCCTTTGGGCCAGCCCGGGCCTTGCTCTATGGCGGCAAAGATTACCCGCAGCACGCCAATGAGCAGATCCTGACGCTGGCGATGATTGAAACGCGCGACGGGTTGAAAAATCTCGACGCCATTCTGGAAGTGGACGGGCTGGACGGCATTTTCATTGGCCCTAACGACCTTTCCCTGACGCTGACCGGCACGGCCAGTGCCGAGTCACAGCATCCAGACATGTTGGCGGCGATAGAGTACGTTCTGGATCGCACGCGCGCCGCCAAAAAAATCGCCGGGATCTTCTGCACCTCTGGTAAGGCTGCGGCAGACCGTATTGCGCAAGGTTTCACTCTGGTCACTCCCGCGAACGATGTCATGCAACTTTCTCAGGCTGGACGTGATGCCGTAGCACAGGCCCGCGGCGAAATCCCTCCAGCCCGTTCCGGTTCCGGCTATTAATGGATGGAAAACTTATGAAAAACACGATTCTGACTACCGAAGAAGCCCGTAAACGTCTGGTTACGCCAGAAGATATGGTGTCGTGCAGCGTGGCTTTTATTGACTGTAAACTGCCGGGGTCGAACCTCAAGCAGAACTACTCCTTTATCGGGCCTGGCGTGACCCAATCCTCTGAGCAGGTGATCAATATCCCTTTGCCGCACGGTTTTAATATTGGCGCAGCGGCGATGCCAAAGGGCGTGACTAACAACCTGCACCTGCACTTCACGGCGGAAGTTTTCTTGATTCACGAGGGAAGCTGGCGGTTCCGCTGGGGGGCAAACGGCGAAAATGAGGCGACATTTAGCGCACCGACTATTTTGTCTATTCCTACGTGGATTTTCCGTGGCTTTACCAACGCTTCCCCGACGGACACCAACGGCTGGGTGTTCACCGTGCTTGGCGGAGACAATACCGGCGGCATCATCTGGCACCCGTCGGTCATGCAGGCCGCGAAGGAATATGGGTTGTACCTCAGCCGCGACAACATGCTGATTGATACCGAAAAGGGCGAGGCGATCCCGGATGAAGCACAGCTGATGCCGGAACTGGCGCAATCTTACATTGATTCTCTGACGCACTATTCACCGCAGCAGATGGCCGAATTTGCTGTGACCGGCGAACAGCGCGTGTGGTCTTCCCAGGGCTTGCTGGATGCTATTCTGTCCGGCCACGGGGCCGAAATTGCGCCGGTAATTGGCTTTGGTATCAGCCAGGATCGCAATAATCAGCCGAAGATTATTCGCCCGCATGGCTTCTCTGTGGAGTGGCTGAAGCTGGCGGCGGGCGGCAAGATAGGGCGCCATCGCTGCGAGCAGGTGCAGGTCATCATGGTATTCAAAGGGACTTTGGAGGTGACTTTTAACCGGGATGGCGAAGAAGTGGTGCTGGTGGCACCGGAGCGTTCTGTTATCTCGATTCCAGAGAACAGCTGGCGGCAGTATCGTACCCTGGAAGGCGAGTGCGAAGTCACGCTCACTACTCGTGGCGATCAGCGCAAAGCACTTTACTGGGATGAAGACATTATTGCGGCGGCCGAGCAGAAGGGCTGGGTGCTGGATCCTGATGGCTACATTGCCTCCGCCGATGTCCTGCCTCTGACGGCACGCAAAGTGGCGATAAACGCCCATCATGCCTATCTGGCTCGCCTCGACAAGTAGCCCAGCTGGCGTTGTTCCGTGCTTCTCCAAAAGCCACCTGCATTGCAGGTGGCTTTTTTGTTTCTGTAATTTTAATTTCCATCTGTGGTTTTTATGTTGTTTTTTTATTGTTAATGTTGTTTTTGATGTTGTTTTGTGGTGACATTAGGTCATCATTCAGGCATGGGCTAATTTCTATGGAGCAGAAGACTCAGGATTTTGATGTCGTCATCATTGGTGGCGGAGTTATTGGTTGTGCGGTTTTTCGCCGTTTCACGCTAATGGGGGCACGCACACTGTTGCTGGAGAAGGGCGAAGATATCCTCTCTGGTGCCAGCAAAGCGAACAGCGCCATTCTTCATACCGGCTTTGACGCCCCGCCGGGCAGCCTTGAGCTGGCTTGCATGCAGGCAGGTTATGCCGAATACAAAGCCATTCACCAAAAAATGAACCTGCCGCTGCTGGAAACCGGTGCCATCGTGGTGGCGTGGAATGACGAGCAGTTAGCGGCGCTGCCGGGCATCATTCAGCAGGCACATGAAAATGGTGTTTTGGATGTTCGCCAGCTGTCCTCAGAAGAGGTTTACCAGCGTGAACCCCATCTGGCAGCAGGGGCTCTGGGCGGCGTTATCGTCCCCGGCGAAGGGATTATTGACCCCTGGAGCAGCCCGCTGGCTTACATGACCCAAGCCGTGAAGCACGGTGGACAGTATCGTTTTAACGCCGAGGTGCTGGGTGCCGAATTCAATGATGGTCAGTGGGCGCTGCGAACCCAGAGTGCGTTGTATCGCGCGGCGTTAGTCATCAACTGCGCGGGAAATCATGGCGACCATGTCGATGCGCTGTGGCATACGCCGGAGTTTGAAATCAAACCGCGCAAAGGCCAATTTTTAGTGTTCGACAAACCGGCCTCCGCGCAAATCAATGCCATTATCCTGCCCGTGCCCACGGCACGCAGTAAGGGCGTTTTGCTGTCGAAAACCATCTTTGGCAATCTGTTACTCGGGCCTACGGCGGAGGAGCAGGTCGACCGCGATCGCGCGGAGGTCAACGAAGAGGTACTGAAATCGCTGATTGCTCAGGGGAAGCGCATCCTGCCTTCTCTGACCGACTACAGCGTGACTGCCACCTATGCCGGGTTGCGCCCGGCGACTGAGCTGAAAGAGTACCGAATTTGCCCTTATCCCGAGAAACAGTGGATCACCGTCGGTGGCATTCGCTCCACCGGGCTGACTGCCGCGCTAGGTATTGCCAGCCATCTGGAAACTCAGTACCTCCAGCGTTTCCCCGCCCTGTTTGCTCTGACGCCGCCTGCCGTATTGGAATGGCCGACGATGCCGATGCTGTCGGAATACTCGCCGCGCGACTACACCTGTTCTGGCAATGGGGGCGTGGTTTGCCACTGTGAATTGGTTACGCGGCGCGAGCTTGAGGCGGCGTTTGATTCTGCTGTTCCTCCGGGCTGTATTGGCGGGTTGCGCCGCCGCACACGGGTCATGATGGGGCGCTGCAACGGATTTTTCTGTAGCAACAATGTGGCTGAGATCATCGGCGAGCGGATGGACAACACGCTGATCACGGGGCAGGTAAAATGAGCAAGTTGTATGACGTTATTATCATTGGCGCAGGTCCGGCCGGGCTGGGCGTGGCGCGAGCATTGCAAGACGCTGGCGTGAAAGACGTGCTGCTGGTCGAGCGAGAAAGTCAGCCGGGCGGGGTGCCAAAGCATTGCCGTCACCCGACCTTTGGTTTGCAGACCTTTTGGCGGCCAATGAAAGGGCATACCTGGGCCAAAAAGCTGCTGGAATATGTGCACTATCCGATTCGGACTGCCACCACGGTGACCGCCTTGCTACCCGATGGGCAGATCGAAATCTCGTCAGATGGCGGCATAGAGACCCTGCGGGCGCGGAAAATCGTATTGGCGACGGGGGTCCGGGAAACGCCACGTCACCCAAGGTTGGTCAGCGGTGTTCGCCCGCAAGGTGTGCTGACGGCGGGTGCATTGCAGCAATTCGTCTATCTGCGTGGGCTTAAGCCCGGCAACCATCCGGTGATTGTTGGCACGGAGCTGGTGAGCTTCTCCGCCATCTGGACGCTGAGAAGCGCAGGAGTACGCGCCGTGGCGATGGTTGAAGAGGGCCCGCGCCCCACGGCCTGGCGTCTCTGTTTACTGTTCGCCAAATTGCTTAATGTACCGGTTTACCTGAACAGCCACGTATCGCGCATTGTCGGCAGCGGGCGGGTTGAAGGAATTGAGATATCGGGCAAGGGCACCCAGCAAACATTGGCCTGCGATAGTGTGATTTTCACCGGCAAATTTACCGGCGAATATACTCTGGTGCGAAAAAGCCATTTGGCGTTCGACGCTACCACCGGGCGGCCACTGTTTGATCAGCACGGCGCCTGCTCGGATGCCAATTATTACGCCGTTGGTAACATGACTCACCCCGCCGATATGGGCGACCAGTGTTACCAGGAAGGGATACGCATTGGCGCGACTATCGCCCATTCGTTGCAGTCCGTGCGCGACACGTCGACATTCGTGGCGGTACAGCACGACGAGGTGATCCGCATTTCGGCCCCGAGCGTAGTACGCCTTGATGATACTGACAGCAAAGCCACCTTTAACATTCGCGTGCAGCGCCCGGTGAAGGGAGACGTGGTGGTGCGTGATGGCGATAAGGAGCTGTATCGCCGCCGTTATCGCTGCATGCCTGAACGCCGTATTATGCTTAAGGACATTGATATGAGTGGCGTGACGGAACACAGCGCACTGCGTATTTCAATCGAAGCCAGATAAAGTGAATTTATCTGTAAGCAAAAGGGGCCATTGGCCCCTTTTTCCATTTATTCAATTCAATAAATTCAGTTCAAACAATTCACTCAGCTATTAACAAACTCATTCTGGCTTTCTGACCACAGACTCACGCGCTGCCCACGCTGTTTGAAGAAGGCAATTTCGCGCTGAATTCCCACGCTTTTATCCCAGCCCGGCAGGTCAATAATGATGAGCTCTTCCATGGCGTCCATGAACAGAGCGTCAACGGGCGCCCAGCGTTTGCCAACTTCGCTTTTCTCTGTGTGCTGAAAAGCCAGATTAATGGGGTGGGACATGGTGACCTGGCTGAAAACGGCATTACCTGACTCAATAATGGCTGCCGCTACCTGATTACAGGCTTCAAAACGCTGATTGACGACATTGGCATCAGCGTGGCTATAAGGGCAGGCTAGAAAAATCTTTCTCATGAGGTGTCGGCTCCATATTTATAGGGGGAGTAGTGATGTAAAGAGAGAATCGAGGCCATTCAGGCGATCAGATCTTCTGCGGGTTCGGGCGGTGCGGTGTCTGCTTCCAGCTGCTCGGCAGCTGGCACGGAAATTACGATGGCGATGCCAATGGCGAGGACTCCCGCAAAGAACTTACCTGCCATGATGGGGATCACCAAAGAAGGCTGGAAATTAGCCGTGAACGCCAGATGGTCGCCCAGGGTGGCCTGCGCGCAGATGCCAAAGGCGATGCATAACACTTTGTCTCTGGCGCGCATCTCGCGAAACAGGTGGTAAACGGCAATGATATTGGCCAGAACCATGATAAGCCCCAGCACGCCAGCGTCGGTCAGACGAAGAGTTTTCCCGATATAACGCATTGGTTTCTGGCAGTATTTTTGGAACAGGAAGCAAATCGGGAAGGTGCCTGCCAGCATGATGCCAATGTAACCGGCGATTTCGATTGAACGGTATAAGCTTTTTTCGTCGGCAAACAGCGGGTCGAAAATCCAGCCACTAAACAGCCGCGAAAACACCCCCGTAAAGTGTTCGATGATGCAAAGCGCGAGGACGATTTTGATAAAAGCGTCTATCAGCTTGCCGAAAATAAGGAAAGCGTTAACCATGAGAATCGGCCAATATTTTAGACCAATCGCCAGAATGAAACAGAAAGCAAACAGCGGAGCCAGCAGTTTAAGCGCGGTGAAGAAATCGATAGTGAGCGCGTAATTGATGGACGACGTGGTGGATATAATCTCCCTGACCGGCACGTTATAAAAGGTGATGGCCATCAGGGAAATCAGCACACCAAACGGGATGCTAATCAGCCCAGCCATTGCCCCCAATGCCAGGTACTTATGGTCGGCTTTCTTGAGCATAATCAGCCCAACGGGGATGAGATATACAATGCTGGCACCGGAGGTATAGCCCACCAGCATGGCGGTGATCCACATATCCCGGTTGGCAGACAGCGCGTTCGCCAGCTGGTATCCTCCCATATCGACGGCAATCACCGACAGCGCCGCGATGGCGGCATTTGACCCCATAGCCTGAAACAGCGGCCCCACGGTTTGCATGATGAGGTGGGTCAGCAGGGGGAGCGCCGCCATGATGCCCGCTTGCGCTAAAAACACCGGGCCGATGGAGTGAATGCCGTTGACGAACTCACGGCCAAGCCCGCTTTCGGGGCGTACCACTGACGCGAATGCCCCCAGTAGCGTGCCCGCCATGATGATATAGATAATGAAATTGCCGATTTCCGACATCGTTCCCCCTTATTCCTGACGCAAATTACGGGCGCGGGAAATGATGTCCTGATAGCGCAGGAACAGGTGCGACAGGTCATTTCCCAAGGGTTTAATCACTTCGTACTGGCTGTTGATTTTTAATTCGCGCTCAACCCCTAAGCCCCGGCGCGCCAGCATTGCTACGCCCTGAGCCGTCATCTCTTTGTTGCTCGGGGTAACAATGTTTTTTTGCAGTAAATTGGCCAGGAATTGCTTGAAATAGAGATTGGTTGCCAGCCCGCCATCGACTGAAATTGACTTGCCCACCAGCCCGACTTTTTCCATAGCGGCAATGACTTCGGCGGAGCGAACGGCAATGCCTTCCAGAATGGATTGCAGCATATCTTTGCGTTCGGTTTCCAGAGACAGGCCCGCCCAAAGGCCCGCGGCGGAGCGATCCCAATAGGGGCAACCCAGCCCCGATAACGCCGGAACAAAGGCCAGCCCGCGTGAGATGGCAGGCTCTGTAGGGAAATCGCTGAACTCTTCGATATCGGTAAACAGGCCGATTTTCCGCGCCCAGTTAATGGCGGAAGCGGCATTGTAAACCCCGCCGTCAAGCCCATAGACCGGGGCTTCGCCTGGCATTTTCCAGCACAGCGTGGGCAGCAGCCCGGAGTCTTTTGGGTCAGGAATTTGATGCCCGGTAATGGATTGCAGGAACGCGCCAGTGCCAAAGGTGATTTTCATCTGGCCCGCAGACAGGCAGCCGTGACCATAAGTGCCAGCGAATTGGTCCACGATGCAGGCAGTCAGCGGCATGGTGTTGCCATTAAGGGTGACATCGCCAAAGTGACCGACGTTATCTTTGACTTTCGGCAGCGCATCAATCGGCACGCCGAACAGGCGGCACAGTTCTTCGTCCCATTTCAGCGTATGAATGTTAAACAATGAGGTGCGCGAAGCAGAGTTGTAGTCGGTCGCATGTTCGCCGCACAGGTGAAACAGGAAGAATGCATCCATGGTACCAAGGCGCAGGCGCCCCTGCCTGGACAAGGACTCCGCACCCGGTACATTGCGCATGATCCAGCCCAATTTGCTGGCTGAGAAATAGGTGTCCAGGGGCAGGCCAGAGCGGGCTTTGACCATCTCTTCCACGCCGTCGTGCTTCAGGGCGCGGACGACGTTTTCAGTGCGCTGATCTTGCCAGATAATGGCATTGTAGAGGGGCTGCCCGCTGCGTGAATCCCACGCGACGACGCTCTCCCCTTGATGCGCCAGGCCAATAGCGTCAACCACGTTGCAACTGCCGAGGCAATTGCGGATGTTACGCAGAATTTCAAGGGGATCGTGCTCAACCCAGCCTGGATTGGGTGTGATTTGTTTATGGGAAACGCTGGCGGGTGAGTGGTGCTTTCCGTCTTCAGAAAAGACCACCACGCGTGTCCCGGTTGTTCCCTGGTCAATAGCGGCATAACGCTGGTTCAACATAGCTTTCTCACTTGATGGTGTGATTTAATTGTTGTTTGTGTGTTGTTTTTATGTTGAAAATCACATAAAAGTCACATAAAGGCAACATAAAGGCGTGGCGCAGCGACAATTTGTGACTAAGATCACTTTTACGAGGTGTTTTAATTTGTCCGGACAGGATAAGTGTTACACAAAAGGATAAGGACGTTTATGCTGGTAATGTATAATTGCCATGCTGGAAAATATGCTGGGCATTTCTCTATGTCCTGCCTTGAGAAAAAATAAAGCGATCAGGAAACATAAATGAATACTGAAGTCGTCAGCTCTTCGGAGAGAAGAGCCATCATTCTGGAAAAACTAAAAAGTAATGGTCAAGTTTTTGTGAATGAGCTTGCTGACATATTTCAGGTTTCTCAGGAAACGATAAGGCGCGATTTGAATAGACTGGAAGAGCAGCGCCTAATAAAGAAAATCCACGGTGGGGCGGTCAGCAGCCAATTTGCTTTCGAAATGGAGTTCAATGAGCGCGCAAAAATTGCGGCGTCAGAGAAAAAAGCCATTGCCCGTAGCGCGGTAACACTGTTTAAACCCGGCGATTCGCTTTTCGTCGACTTCGGGAGTACCACACTGGAATTTACCCGCCAACTGGTTGAAGTCAATGAGCTAACCGTCATTACCAATTCGCCACTCATCGCCAATGTGCTGCATGAAAATGACACCATAAAAACCATTTTGATAGGCGGCGAGTTCATCAGCTCAAAATTTGAATGTGTCGGTGCCATTGCTCTGGAAAACATCAAACGCTTCTTTGTGGATTATGCCGTGATAGGCGCCGGGGCAGTCCATGCGGAGGTGGGCGTGATGGACCAGGACATCAATGAAGCCTCAGTCGCCCGGCAAATGATTGAAAATAGCAGCCGCACGGTCGTTCTGGCGGATGGGCACAAGCTGCATAACCACGCGACCACGCTGGTCAGCGGTTGGGAGAAAATTCACTACCTTTTTACCACCAATGAAGGCGCTTCTGCCAAAAAAGGCAGGTTCCCAGCCAATGTGCGCGTGACCTTCGCTAAGGCCGACGCGGAGTAATCATCCGGTTTTTTGCCCCCAGGTGAAAATGGCCGCGGTGTGTTCCACCACGGCCATTATTATTTTCCACTGACTGTTAAGCCCTTTTTTCTGCTCCAATTTCAATGGTGTAGCGCGGCGTCCTCTGTTGAACCAGCCTTGCCGCCAGGGCAATCAGCAGAGCGGCAATGCAGGACAGGGCCGCAATCAGCATATACCCCGCCTGCATGCTGAAGTATTTCAACATGACCCCCATCAGTACCGGCCCCCAGAACATTCCCGTCGAGTAGATAGTCTGGAACAGCCCCATCCGTGCGGTTTGCTCTTCAGGGGTGGTATTGACCACGCTGAGTGACATCATGACGGCGAAAGCCATGCCAAACGAAAAGCCTGCCAGTGCCTGAAAGGCGAAAATCGCCACATAGTTTTGCGTCATGGGAATACCCAGTGCGGCAATAGCTTGTAGCAGAGAACCCATCACCGCCGTTTTGACTAACCCCAAACGCGGATAGAAGAAGGCGCTGCACAGCGCGACGGCCAGTGCATAGAACAACAAATGAAGGTTGCTCAGCGCGGCGATCAAAATGCCCTTATTGCCCAGCTTCAGCATATAAATCGGCGTCAGAGTATCGCGCGTGGCGAAAGGCACCAGTAGCACAATCGCGCACAATATCCCCACCAGCCAAATGGTGCGATCGGTCAGCTGACCCCATGCACTTTTGAAGCAGTCTTCCAGTCTGGATTTTACCGGAGTTTCGATATGTTCCTTTAAGAACAAAGAGATAAGTAGCGCCGCCAAGGCCGCAATGCTTGGGATCAAGAAGCCAAGATTTGGCGGGAAGTTCTGCACGATGATGCCACACAGCGTATTTCCTAAAAAAACGCCGACAGGGCTTGCGAGTGCCAGCAGAGCAACAGCCGCCGGGGCTTCATGCTTACTGAAATAGCGAATAAACATGATGTTATAAAGCACCCAGGTCGCGGAGGCGATGCCCGATGAGGTTTTGGCGATATAGAGGGTTATATCATTGGTATGGATATAGGCAATAGGCCACATAATCATCGGCAATATAAGACTAAGCTGGATAAAAATCTTGCGGTTATGCAATGTCCCCGACACCACACTCAATGGGAAACGTAATAACACCGTCGCCAGACCTGTGGCTCCCATAATTAAACCAATAATTTCAGGTGGGATATCATGTTGCACCATATAGGAAGCAAGAAATGCATCATAACCATTAATGCAGATAAAAAATAACAAGCTCATTATAAAGAAAAGGTAAATTTCCCGGCGGGTGAATAATTGTTTAAACATATTCGCATCCTGATTTGTCATTATGCCCATTAGAACGAATCTTTTATAAAAACCCCTCAGTCATAGCGGGCAATGTTGCAGGTAATACTCATCTTATTTTATTCATACCGGCCGCCTCTCTATTGTCTCTCATGCCGTCCCTGCCGATAGTTCACAATTCACAACAACAAAACAACATGATAACAACAATTATTAATGATAAAAACAACAAAATGCAACACATAAGTCACATTTTAGGGCAAAAAACAACCTGGTGGGGAGTGGGTTTGGAAAAATGATCGTATCAACAACCCTCGATTTCCTTAGTGTGAGTTGGATCACCAAAACCATTTTGATTGTGATAATTATGTTGATTTAAGTTGTTTTTAACGTAAAAGCTTTACTTAAACAACACGTAGTCAACAAATGGTCAACGTGTGGTTAAGCCGTAAGCAGGCTGAGAATTGAAAGAGTCGATGTAGATAATCGCTTGAAAGACAACTGTTAATCACACCAGAAACCAATTGAAGAGGGTACGATGAACAAACCACAGGTAGTCAACGATATCAGCGAAAGCAAAGGCACTCATGATGTAAAAGCCGATAATAAAAATGAAAATCAAATGGATAAGAAAATATCACCTTCTTCGTTGAACCGTTTGCCAAGACAGCTGGACGCGCAGCATATGCCGTCTGATTTCAACATCTCCTGGGACAGCTATAAACGCGGCGGCACAGATAAGTTTCTGGCTCAGGCTCCGTCTCACCTGCATCGCCACCCAATGCGCGGGTTTGACAAAGAGTACGTCAACATCATCGATTACATTATCCGTATCACCCATCGCATCTGGGAAGAAGGAGATATCGGCTACATCTACGACACCTACAGCCATGACTGTAATGTGTGGGATGATGTGGGTTTGCACGTTGGGCGTGACCGAGTGGTGGCAGGTACCGCGCGTACCCTCAATGCTTATCCGGATATTCGCATCTTAGGGGATGAAGTGATTTGGGCCGGGGACGAAAATGTGGGCTTTCACTCGTCCCATCGCAGCTACATCATGGGCACTAACACCGGTTTCAGTGAGTTTGGCGCACCGACCAACAAACCGGTTCGTTTTATGTGTATCGCTAACTGCGTGATGCTGGAAAATGAAATCTTCTATGAGCACGTGATGCACAACACCGCCAGCCTGATTCAGCAGCTCGGTCTGAATGTGTTTGATGTGGCACGCGACATGATGACTAAACATGGTGAAAACCCGCTGGCGCGTGATTTTGGGGCGAGTGAGCCTTTCCGCGTTCCAGGGCAGGGCAAACCCGCCATGCTGCCAATGCCACAGGGCAATAAGCTGGATGTTCGCGCCTTCATTGAAGCCTTTTATCAGAACGTCTGGAACCGCAGAATGCTGCGTTCTCTGACTGATTTCTGCTCGCCGAATATTGCCTATCAGGGGCCAACGGAGCGCGTGTACCAGGGGCTGGGCAACTACAAGTCGTGGATTTTGTCTCTGCTGTCGATGTTCCCGGACCTGACCTTTTCGGTTGATGATGTTTACTGGATGGGCAATGACCAGAGTGGCTATTTGGTTTCTACTCGCTGGAGTGCCCAGGGCACCCACCTGGGTAACGGGATTTATGGCAAACCTACTGGCAAAGAAGTGCATTTGGTGGGGATTAGCCAATACCGTATTCAGGGCGGGGTGATCCAGCAAGAGTGGTCAATCTTCAATGAGTTCGGCATGATCACTCAATTAGTTTCCTGATTATTGGGTTTACCAGGGGCGCGCCGTCGCCCCTTTATCACGTCTGTAATTACTGTTATTCAGCCTGTCTGCTTACGTTTCGGTGAAATCTTTCCAGTGTCCTCTATCACGTCGCTGAATGCCGAAGCGAGAAACATCGCCGTTTTGAGGTGAATGGCCCTGCTCGTGCCATTCAACATCGGTATGCTAACCTGCGATGACTGAGGCCGCTATGCCAGATAAGTCCCGAAGGACGGGCATCAGACCGATAAAATCTTTACTCAGCGTATTGAGCGTAACAATCTGACGCTAAGAACCCGAATCAAACGGCAGGTCCGCAAAACCAACAGCTTCTCACGTTTTGTTGAGCTTCATGAAAAAGTTATTGGCACTTTCATCGAAAAATACATGTTCTACTGATTGGAGGCATTACCTTCTTTTTTAGCAATAATTAATCATTCGTCACCTGATTGAAATATATCTGTCATCTGGCTGTCATATATTAGGCAGATAATAAATCTGGGTAATTATTTGTTTTATTTTTATGAGAAAAGTATTTCTGGATCGCCAATGGCTGTTCGTGTATTAATTATCTGAATTTATTGCGCGGGAAGCGAGACTATGAGCACTGCAGTTCTGAATGTTAAAATTGACGGCGATCTGAAAGAGCAATTACGGCATTATGCGGAAGTCCATAACGAGACGCTGAGCGCAGCAACGCAAAAGCTGCTACAGCTGGCATTTGAAGTCGCGTCAGAGGCGGGAGTATCCGAAGGTGAGGTAGACAGTCAGCATACCGAAGAAGAATCATCCCCTCTTACTCCTAAAGAAATCAAAGCATTGCGAAAACTTTTGAAGAAGAGAAAATGAAACAACAACTTTCCACGGCCAGTAACTATGGCGAAGCCTGTGAAATGCTCCGCTCCGGATACGTCAAGCATGTACGCCTGAACTGGAATGTCGGCAGCGATGAGTTCTTTCGCATTGCCTCAGAGTGGTGTGAGACCGGCGCGAAAATAAAAAAAGACGGTGACAGTTTCATTATTTCGATAAAGGGATTTCCAATTCCGCGCCAGCATTAATAAAAACATCAACGTCATGTCATATTGCTGAAGCCTGAGAACGGGATAATCTTCGGCGATAACAAAGACACAATCATCTCATGCCATCACGGACGATATATTAGACGAGCCGATATCCGGTATCGGCTCGTCGCCATTTTATTAAATAATTTTTCGTGTACGCAAAGTATTCTGCTGACCGTTCAGGGAATTCCACAGCGGTTGTAGCGTCTTAAAGGCGACCCGTAGAGCTTCATCATCCAGCGTGAAGGGCAGCCTCAGCCAGCGGTCGAACGCTCCGGCCAGGCCAAAACGCGTTCCTGTGCCCAGATGAATTCCCACGCTTTCTGCTCGCGCAGCGAACTGCGTTGCTACCATGTCCGGCAATTCCACCCAAAAAGAGAGTCCGCCGTCAGGCTGAATGTAACGCCACTGTGGGAAGTATTCGCTCATCAGTGCGCTGCACATATCGCGACGCGCGGCGAGCATGCTGCGTCTGCCCGGCAGGAAACTTTCGGCGTTATTCAGCAGCCAGAGGGTTGCCAATTGTTCCAGCAGTGGAGAGCCTAAATCCATCGTGTCGCGGGCCTGTACCAGCGAGGCCAGCGTACGCGTTGAGGCTCGAATCCAGCCCAAACGCAGGCCGCCCCAGAAGCTTTTACCGGTTGATCCCAGGGTGATTATCGGCGCATCGGGGTTAAAAGCAGCCAGCGGCGGTGGAGGGGGGGCGTTATACCAGAGGTCGACCATCGTTTCATCGATCGCCAGCGTGGTTCGGGTATTTGCGGCGAGGTCGGCAATGCGCTGGCGAGTTGGCGTATCCATACAGCGGCCGGTCGGATTATGAAAATCCGGCATCAGATAGGCCAGCCGCGGAGAGGTCTGCGCAAATGCGGCGGCAAGACCGTTCACGTCCCAGCCCTCATCAGGAAGCGACACGCCCACCGGGCGACAGGATGCACCCTGGATGGCGGCGATAGCGAGCGGATAGGTTGGATTCTCCACGACCACCCGATCGCCAGGCCCGGTAAGCAGCCGCAGAATCAGCGCCAGCCCGCTGACTGCGCCGTTAACCACCATAATTTCATCCGCACTCGTTCGGAGGCCACGAGCGGTATAGCGCCGGGCGATGGCTTCGCGTAAAGCGGGCAGGCCCTGCTGGTCATAGCCGGTGCTGGTGAGATGCTGCGGCATGCTGCTTAGCGCATGACTGTAGGCCTGATGAATTTCCGGTCCGGCGCTGAGCGCCGCCGTCGATAAATCCAGCGCCTGAACGGCGTTCATTCGCGTAGGTACCTGCGCTCGCTGCGCAGGCAGAATCACCCGCGAGCCGCTGCCGTGGCGGCTCACCACGTAGCCTTCATCCCTGAGCTGAGCAAGGGCGCTGGCGACGGTGGTCCGGCTGACGTTCAGCGCCGTTGCCAGCTCGCGTTCGCCGGGCAGGCGGCTGTCGAGCGCCAGGCGCCCGTCAAGGATTAGCAGCCGTAACGCCCCGGCGAGCTGGCGCCAGAGCGGGGTACGGGAGGTACTTTCTTGCCAGTGGCCCAGCAGGCTCACCAGAGACTGACTTCCGGAGCGACGTAGCGACATAGCAGTCCACTTTTATAAAACTGGTCATTAATAATCAGTCCATTTTTATCGATGATGCGGTTTTCAGCAACTGAATATGAGGTTTGTATGCTGCGCCGTTTGCTGCAACTGTACGTCGGGCTCTGCCTGTACGGGGTTTCTATTGCGATGTATATCCGTGCCGGACTGGGGGTCGATCCCTGGGATGTGTTTCATCTTGGAGTGAGTCGTCAGCTGTCGGCTGATTTCGGCACGGTAATGATTGTTACCGGTGCGCTGGTGCTGCTGCTGTGGATCCCGATTCGCCAGCGTCCCGGCCTCGGCACGATCAGTAACGTTATTGTGCTTGGTCTTGCAGCAAACGCCACGCTGAGCGTGCTGGGTTCGCCCGATTCCCTGTGGCTGAAAAGTGGCTTGCTCATTGCCGCCGTCGTGCTCAATGCGCTGGCGACAGGAATGTACATCGGTGCGGGGTTTGGTCCGGGGCCGCGAGATGGGCTGATGACCGGCATTCACGCCCGCACCGGCTGGTCTATTCGCGCTATTCGCACCACCATTGAAGTCACCGTGCTGGTCATTGGGTACTTTCTTGGCGGCAGCGTGGGCGTCGGTACGCTGGTTTATGCGCTGGCCATTGGCCCGCTGATCCAGCTCTGTTTGCCCTGGTTCCAGGTTAAGCCTTCGGCGGTATCACCGCTGAAAAAAGAGAAAGTATTAAGCTAAATAGCGAAGCGCTCACGGTCGCGATGCCATTTTTCCGTTACACTGGGGACATTGTGTTTCGGGAACTGAATAATGAAAGCCATCACTCTCTATGATGTCGCCCGCGTGGCGGGCGTCTCCTACCAGACCGTTTCCCGCGTGATCAACCAGGCGGAACACGTCTCGGCTCGCACCCGGGAGAAAGTGCAGAGGGCGATGGAAGATCTGAACTATGTACCTAACCGTGGGGCACAGCTGCTCGCCGGAAAGCGGCAGCTGGCTTTGGGGCTGGTGAGCGCTGATTTGGCGCTGCATGCGCCCTCACAGATTGCTTCTGCCGTCAAAAGCCGGGCGAGCGAGCGGGGCTACGCAGTGCTGATCTCCATGGTGACAAACTATGCGGAAGCGGCCTGCCGGGAAGCGGTGCAGGAGCTTCTGGCCCAGCGCGTTGATGGTCTTATCGTGAACGTGCCATTGGAAGAAGATGCGGCACGGCGTTTGTCTGACCTGGCAGCGCCGCTGCCGGTGCTGTTCCTCGACGTCAGCGAGCAGGCACAGGTCAACAGCCTTGTCTTCAGCCCCGCTCAGGGCGCAACGCTTGGCGTGGCGCATTTGCTGGAGCAGGGGCATTCGCGCATCGCGCTGCTGGCCGGGCCGGAGAGTTCTGTTTCCGCCCGCGCCCGCCTTCAGGGCTGGCATCACGCGCTGGCTGAGGCCGGAATTGAAGCGTGCGCCGTCGCCAGCGGTGACTGGAGCGCGCAGTCCGGCTATGAAAAAGCGCACAGCCTGCTGGCGAGCGCGGTGAAACCTGATGCCATTCTGGTGGCGAACGACCAGATGGCGCTCGGCGTGCTGCGGGCCTGCGCGGAAAAAGGCATCAGCGTTCCACGCCAGCTGTCGGTCGTCGGCTATGATGACACTACCGACAGCGCCTGGTTTACGCCGCCGCTCACCACCGTTCGTCAGGCGTTCCGTACCGCAGGTGAACAGGGCGTGGACTGGCTTATCGGGAAACATGACCCGCAAAAGCTGAGCCAGACGCGGTTACCCGTTACGTTAGTCGTGCGTGGATCAACAGCGGTTTCCGGGGCGGAATCCACGGACGATCTGGCCAGCCGACTTCAGGAACTCGCGGCGTTTGCCGACAAACTCGGTTTACGCTGATCGCTTTGTGATCCTCCTCGCTTCTTGCCGATCGGATCCTTTACCACGGCCATCGATCGGTTCATGCTTGCATGAAATTGTGAGCGCTTCGTAAAAAGGATTAACCGATGACAGCAGCACCTTCCGCTCTTGCCCTGCAGCTGGCCCGTCGTGACTGGGAGAACCCGGTCGTCACCCAGTGGCACCGTTTAGCGGCCCATGCCCCGATGTTCAGCTGGCGTAATGAGCAGGAGGCCCTGCACGATGCGGCTTCCGCCTCCCGTTTGTTGCTCAACGGCGAGTGGCGTTTCAGCTTTTTCCACGCGCCGGAAGCGGTGCCGGATATCTGGCTGGAAAAGGACTTAGCGGACTCGGTGGCAATGCCCGTGCCGTCAAACTGGCAGATGCAGGGCTTTGATACGCCGATTTACACCAACGTTACCTATCCCATTCCCGTAACCCCGCCGCAGGTCCCGGTCGATAACCCAACGGGCTGTTATTCCCGCGAGTTTGACGTGCCGCCAGGCTGGCTGAACGAAGGGCAAACGCGAGTCGTTTTTGACGGCGTGAACTCGGCTTTCCATTTATGGTGCAACGGTCAGTGGATCGGCTATTCCCAGGACAGCCGTCTGCCCGCCGAATTCGATCTAAGTCAAGCGCTGGTCGCCGGACGCAACCGCCTCGCAGTGCTGGTGCTGCGCTGGTGTGACGGCAGCTATCTGGAAGATCAGGATATGTGGCGGATGAGCGGCATTTTCCGCGATGTTTCTCTGCTGCATAAACCCGCCACCCGCATTGCTGATTACCATCACACGACCGATCTGAACGAGGATTTTACTCACGGTGTGCTGAAGCTGAACGTCATGCTGGAAGGTGAGCGATTTGCTGACGCAGAAGTGGAGGCGGTGTTGTGGCGCGAAGGCAAAGAAGTCGGTCGTCAGCGGCAGAAGCCTGGCTCAGCGATTGTCGACGAGCGCGGTAGCTGGGCGGAGCGCCTGGCGCTGGCGATCCCTGTAGCATCGCCGGATCTCTGGAGCGCAGAAATACCGAATCTCTATCGCCTGACGATAACCCTGCGCAATGCTGATGGCGTGGTGCTGGAAACGGAAGCCTGTGACGTAGGGTTTCGCAAAGTGGCGATCGTCAACGGTCTGCTGACGCTCAACGGCAAAGCGCTTTTGATCCGTGGCGTGAACCGTCACGAGCACCATCCACAGGCGGGCCAGGCCGTGGATGAAGCCACCATGCGTCAGGACATTCTGCTGATGAAGCAGAATAATTTCAACGCGGTGCGCTGCTCGCATTACCCTAATCATCCGCTGTGGTACCAGCTGTGCGATCGCTACGGCTTGTACGTGGTGGACGAAGCTAATATCGAAACGCACGGGATGGTGCCGATGGGCCGTCTGGCAGACGATCCACAGTGGCTGCCTGCGATGAGCGAGCGCGTCACGCGCATGGTGGCCCGCGATCGCAACCATCCGTCGATCGTTATCTGGTCGCTCGGCAACGAGTCGGGGCATGGCGCTAATCACGATGCCCTTTATCGCTGGCTGAAAACCACCGATCCTTCGCGTCCGGTGCAGTACGAAGGCGGCGGGGCAGACACCGCAGCCACCGACATTATTTGCCCTATGTATGCACGGGTCGATCAGGATCAGCCGTTCCCGGCGGTGCCGAAATGGTCGCTCAGCAAGTGGATTGGCCTTCCGGGCGAAACACGCCCGCTGATCCTTTGCGAATATGCTCACGCGATGGGCAACAGCTTTGGCGGCTTTGCAAAATACTGGCAGGCGTTTCGTAACTATCCACGTTTGCAGGGCGGCTTCGTCTGGGACTGGGTCGACCAGGCGCTGTGCAAAACGGACGAGCAGGGTAACTCCTTCTGGGCCTACGGCGGCGACTTTGGTGATACGCCGAACGATCGCCAGTTCTGCATGAATGGTCTGGTTTTCCCCGATCGCACGCCGCATCCGGCACTGTTCGAAGCGAAGCGCGCGCAGCAGTTCTTCCAGTTCCGTTTGCTCTCCACTTCACCGCTGAAAATTGACATCGTCAGCGAATACCTGTTCCGCCGCAGCGACAACGAACGCCTGCGCTGGTGGCTGGCCCGTGACGGTGAAACGCTGCTCGAAGGTGAGTGCACGCTCGATATTCTCCCGCAAGGAACGCAGACGATTGAGCTGGCGGCACCCCCTTTACCCGCTGGCAAAGGCGAAATCTGGCTGAACGTCGAAGTGTGGCAAACCGATGCCACGACCTGGTCCGATGCGCAGCACCTCTGTGCGTGGGATCAGTGGCGAATGCCTTCCCCGCTGGCGTTGCCGGAATGGCCCTCCGCAGGCGACGCTCCGCTCCTTAACGCCAATGACGCAACCTTTACCGTTAGCCATGGTAATCAGCGCTGGGATTTCAGCCGTGAAAGCGGGCATCTGGAGCAGTGGTGGCGCAACGAACAGCCGGGGCTGCTGTCGCCGGTGCTGGATAACTTTACCCGCGCGCCGCTCGATAACGATATTGGCGTGAGCGAAGCGACCCGCATTGATCCCAATGCCTGGGTGGAGCGCTGGAAAGCGGCGGGGCTGTATGACATGACGGCGACTTTACTGCACTGTGAAGCGCAAACTCAGGACGATAGCGTGACGATCGTGACCCGCCACGCCTGGAAGCATCAGCAAAGGGTGCTGTTTATTTCCGACAAGCGTTGGCGCATTGACGGGCACGGCATGCTGCATGCGGATATCGAGGTTACCGTGGCCGCGGATATACCCGAGCCGCCGCGGATTGGCATTTGCTGCCAGCTTGCGGAAGTGGCTCCTTCTGCATCCTGGCTGGGGCTTGGACCGCATGAAAACTACCCGGATCGTAAGCTATCTGTCCGTCACGGGCGCTGGACTGTGCCGCTTGAAGGGATGCACACACCTTACATTTTCCCAACGGAAAATGGCCTGCGCTGCGACACGCGTGAGCTGCGCTATGGCACAAACTGCTGGCAGGGCAATTTCCACTTCGGTCTTAGCCGCTACGGCCAGCAGCAGCTCCGCGAAACGACCCATAATCATCTGCTGCGCGAAGAAGAGGGCTGCTGGCTGAATCTGGATGCGTTTCATATGGGGGTTGGCGGGGATGATTCCTGGAGCCCGAGCGTTGCGCCGGAATTCCTGCTGCCCGAACGTCGTCTGCGCTATGCGTTCAGCTGGGGCCGCGACTAAACTTATCAACGCCGGACGCGGTCAGAACCGCTGGCCGCGCCGTTCACTTCGGAGATTCTCTCATGAAGTATGTTGATGGTTTTGTCGTTGCCGTTCCGGTGGACAAAAAGGAGGAATATCTCGCGCTTGCGGCAAAGGCTGCTCCGTTATTTAAGGAGTTTGGGGCAACTCGCGTAGTGGAGTGCTGGGCAGACGACGTGCCTGACGGCAAGCTCACGGACTTCCGCATGGCGGTCAAAGCGGAAGAGAATGAAGCGGTGGTATTCAGCTGGATTGAGTACCCGTCGAAAGAGGCCCGGGACGCGGCCAATGCGAAGATGATGGCCGATCCCCGGATGAAGGAGATGGGGGAAAGCATGCCTTTCGACGGTAAACGGATGATTTACGGCGGCTTTGCGCCGATCCTCGACGAGTAAGCCATAACGGCTGTGCGGCGTGCCGCCAGCCGTTTTAGCCTTCATCTCTTGTGGCTTGTCATGGGCCTCTCTTCCTTTTATTGCTGAAATCGTTATGTTTGCCCATCAGATGCAATGATAATGCTGACTGTCTTTTTTCAAAGAAATCATCAGGACGCGCCCGATGAAGAAAAATGAGTTCGTCACCCAGGATCTGCTCAGCAAGATTTATCAGCAGGGCGACGGTGGCCCGCGCAAGCTTCCCCCGGAGCGGAAGCTTGCGGAGGAATATGGCGTGTCGCGCTTTACGGTGAGGCAGGCGCTGGAGAAGCTCGCCAGTATTGGCGTAGTCAGCATTGTGCAGGGTTCTGGCTGCTGGATTAACGATCGGGCGCGCAACAACCCGCTGGTGTATAACTCCATCACCGAAAAGCGTTTCGACCAGATGCGTTACCGGATGATAAGCCTGCATAAAAAACGTCCGAACCGTGAGGAGCAACAGATATTCGGGCTAACGGAGGATGATTTTATCTGGCAGTTCTGCCGTCTGCGCTATGTGGACGACAGCCCAGTGCAAATTGAGGTGTCGCGTATGCCCTCGGCGGCATTCGCGGACCTTAATCAGCAGGTTATCGAAGGATCGTTACAGCAATATGTCCTGCAAAAGGGCTATCTGATTTCGCATATGCTGACGACCTACCGGGCGGTGAGCGTCAGCCGGGAACAGGCTGAACTGCTGGGCTGCAAAAAGGGCAGCCCGGCTATGCACATCAACAACCGCGGTATTCTGGAAGGCGGTGAGGTGTATGAGATCAGCGATATTATTGATATCAATTACACCTGCACCTACGTCATTCCACACAACCGCGATAACCTTGCCTTCCGCCAGCTTCCCGGATGATTACGGGGTGTGCATCGTGCCGTCTGGCAGGCGGCTTTGCGTCCATTCATGCGGGCGATAAACCACCGGGTGAAGCGCGGCCAGCTCTTCATTAAAGCCCACGCCAATGCCGATAGCCTGCGGCGGGTAGACGTAACCCTCTTTCACTGCCGGTGCGCCGGGGAACACCGCATTGGTGGTGGCCGAGCGTGGAATGAATTCCTGAATCGCGGCGTTGTGCAGATGAATATTGAGGTGCGTATTTACCGCCACGCCGATGGGCGTCATGTCTCCCGGGCCATGCCACGCAAGTCGCACGCCAAAGGCCTGGCACAGTACAGCCAGCTTGAGCGCTGGCGTGATGCCGCCAATCTGTGAGACGTGGCAGCGAATAAAGTCGATCTGCCGGTTAACGATCAGATCGTGCCACTCCGCCGGATTATTGAACAGTTCGCCGAGCGCCAGCGGCACGCTGCTCTGCTGGCGGATTTGCGTCAGCCACGGCGTCTGCTGCGGCGGCAGAATATCTTCAATAAAGTACGGCTGGTACGGTTCAAGCTGTTTTGCCAGCTGAACGGCCTGATGTGGGAACAGGCGTTCGTGTACGTCGTGCAGAATATGGAAGCGGTGGCCGTAACGCTCACGCAGGGCGCGGAACATCTCCACGGTATTGCGCATGTATTGATCCTGATCGAACCAGGCCCCCGGCGACGGATTTTCCGGGGCGTGTAAATCCGTGGGCGTTCCGCCATAAAAACCGAGCTGGCAGCGGATATGGCGGTAGCCTTGCTGGAGCAGAATGTCGACCGCAGCATAGAGTTGTTCCAGCGTTTCGCCGCTGGCGTGGGTATAGGCGGCAATCGCGTCGCGGGATTTCCCGCCAAACAGCTGGTAGAGCGGCATTTGGGCGAGCGTGGCTTTGATGTCCCACAGCGCCATGTCGACGCCCGCAATGGCGTTATTCATTGCCGGGCCGTTTCGCCAGTAGGCGTTCACGTTCATCATCTGCCAGAGATCTTCGATATTGTTGGCGTCGCGACCGAGCAGCAGCGGGCGCAGATACTCATCAACCAGCGTTTTCACCGCCAGCGGGCGCTGCTGGAACGTGGCGCAGCCGAGGCCGAAAATCCCTTTGTCGGTCATTACTCTCACCGTCACCAGGTTGTGACGATCCGGGCGGGTGATAAAGCAGTCGATGGCGGTAATCAGAGTCGGTTCCACGAAAATCTCTCCCTGCATAAGACGGAAAATAATTAAATGATGCGTTATCTTCGCCCTATTTTTAGGCAGCAGTAAACTCTTTTCTGGAATAAATATTTTGGTCTGAAATGAGGAGGGGATTGAATTAAAAACCAGACCAATAATCAATAATTCTGCTTCTTTAATCCTTTCTTGTAGCGAAGTGTGAGCGGTTTCAAGTTTTATTGGTTTGTTTTGCTGTTCAGGCTTTATTACGATGCTGATAACCAAAAAAAGAACACTTCGCAGGAGTCACTATGGGGACGCAAGACGTCATCGACCAAATTATTCAGCGGGTCGGTGGGCATGAGAATATCAATAAAGTCTGGCACTGCATGACCCGCTTACGCTTTGATTTGATTGATGATAGCAAAATCGAACTGCGTGAAATCAAAACGCTGCCCGGCGTGCTGGGCGCGCAGCTTCAGAGCGACCAGTTTCAGATAATCATCGGACCGAAGGTCAATGAATGGTATGAGTCCTTGCAGGCCCGATTCGGCCAGCAAATAGCAGAGCCTGCTGCCACGAATAAGGGACGTAAGAGCCTGGTGTCGATGTTTATGGACACGGTGTCCGGTGTGTTTGGCCCAATCGTGCCGGCTATCGCCGGGGCAGGGATGATTAAAGGCCTGCTGGCGGGGCTGATTGCGCTGAAGGTGGTGTCACCGAAAAGCGATACGGTGATGATTATCGATTTGATCGCCAGCGGCGTGTTCTGGTTCCTGCCGTTTTTCCTCGCAGTGTCGGCGGCGAAAATCTTTAAAACCAATGAGTACCTGGCCGCGGCGGTGGCCGCCTGCCTGATGTATCCGACGCTTATCGATGCGGCAAAAGCGCTGGCGGCGCACCAGCCGGACGCCGCTTCCGTACTGTGGCTGATGAATGCCATTCCGGTGTCGGTCTTTAACTATGCCTCAAGCGTTATTCCGGTGATTTTCTCGGTGCTGGCGCTGAAGTACATCCATAAATGGGTCGACAGTATTATGCCTGACGTGCTCAAAACGGTCTTCACGCCGACGCTGACGCTGTTTATTGGCGCGCTGGCGGCGCTGGTGGTGATTGGCCCGATTGGTATCTGGCTGGGTAAAGGGCTGGCGCTGTTTATCGAAGGCCTGTTCGGCATCTCGGCAAGTTTCGCCGGGCTGGTGGTTGGCGCTATCCGTCCGATAGCGATCCTGACCGGTATGCACCACGCGATGACGCCGATTGCGCTGCAAAACTTCAGCGATCGCGGCTATGACATGCTGATGCCGATGATGTTTATGGCCAATATGGCGATTGCCGGGGCAACGTTTGCCATCTGGCGGCTCAGCAAGGACCGTCAGGACAGAACCGTAACGCTTTCGGCGGCGGTGTCTGCGCTGCTGGGCATTACCGAGCCGGCGTTGTTCGGCGTGCTGACCCGCTATAAAAAGGCGTTTATTGCCGCGACGATCGCCAGTTCGCTGGCCTCTGCGTTTATTGCCTTCTTTGGCGTGCGCCTGTACGGCTACATTCTGTCGAGCATTTTCAGCCTGCCTGCGTATATCGGCCCGTATTTTATGTTTGCGCTGTCGGGCGTGGCGATTGCGCTGGTGCTGTCTTTCGTGCTGACCACGTGGCTTGTCGGTCGGGAACAAAAGCAGCAGGAAAACGCCCGCTACGCAGAGTCAGTACGATAACCCACGCTTTTAATTCATCAATCTGGGCGACAACAGTCGCCCTTTTTTACGTTCAAAAAACCGCTTTGTTTACAGGGTTGATCTTGTGCCAACGTCGGCGTATCTTTGTGTTATGTTATAATATAACAAGTGAGGTTAATCATGAAAGCCGGTATTCATCCGCACTACCGCACCGTGGTCTTCCACGACACCAGCGCCAACGAATATTTCAAAGTCGGTTCAACGATCAAAACCGATAAGGAAATTGAGCTGGAAGGGGAAACTTTCCCGTATATCACTCTGGACGTGTCATCGAAGTCGCACCCGTTTTATACCGGGAAGCAAAGAACAGCCTCCAGCGAAGGCAGTATGGCGCGCTTCCGTCAGCGTTTTGGCGGATTTATTGATGCGAAACGGAGCTAGCCATGCAGGTTCTGAACTCGCTTAAAAGCGCCAAACAGCGCCACCCGGATTGCCAGATTGTACGGCGCAAAGGGCGGCTGTATGTGATTTGCAAAACCAACCCCCGCTTTAAGGCCGTGCAGGGGCGTAAGAAAAAACGTTAGTTTTTAAGGCTGTCGCCAACTTTCCAGGGAACTCAACTGCTTGCCGTCGGTATCGAAATTATCGGCGGCAAGCCATTTCTGCATCGCCCCATTCACTCCTGGCCATTCACTGTCGATAATCGAGAACCAGTCTGTGTCGCGGTTATGGCCTTTAATGACCAACGCCTGGCGAAAACGTCCTTCATACTGAAAACCCATACGCAGCGCGGCGCGTCGTGACGGCTCGTTCAGGCTGTTGCATTTCCACTCATAGCGGCGATAGCCGAGCGTCTCAAACGCGTAGCGCATCAGTAGCCACTGCGCTTCAGTGGACATCGGCGTGCGGCTCAGCAGAGGTGAAAAGTGCACATGGCCCACTTCCACGACGCCGTTTTTGCTGTCGATGCGCATCAGCGCGAGCGTGCCGACCGGCTGCCCCGTTTGTTTATCAATAACCGCGAAGTGAATCGGATCCTGAAGCGCCAGTACCGATTCCACCCAGGCGGCGTAGCTTTCCGGCGTTACGTCCGGCTCCCGCAGCAGCCAGGTCCAGGCCCGCGTGTCTTCGGCCAGCTGATAAGCAGCAAACAGCGCTTCGGCGTGGTGCTGGCTAAGGGGTTCCAGACGGCATAACCGGCCATCAAGCGTTTCGCGCTGCGGATGTGGGCGGGGCTGCCAGTCAGGCAAAGCATCACCAACGGGCTGACCAAACTGATTCTTTTGACTCATAGTGACTCCTTTGTGAACGCACCATCGCAGAATAGGGCGTGGATGGTTCCATAAAAAGAACCACTGACGTATCTTCTTGTGGTACCACAAGGAGGCGCGATGAATATCCCGGACGACGCATTTTATGCATTATTAACCCAGGCTCTGCAGCGGCGAGCAGAAGAGACGCTGCAGCGAACGCTCTATCACGCCCTGCGGCAGGCGATTCTTAAGGGGACGCTCCATCCTCAGTGTCGTTTGCCCGGTTCACGCACTATTGCGCAACAGCTGCATTTATCGCGCAATACCGTCAACGCGGCGCTTGAACAACTGACAACGGAAGGTTTTTTGCTGCGCGATCGGCAAGGATCGCAGGTGGCCGCGCTGCCTCAGGCGACAGTTTCCTCCCCTGATTCTCACCCTGTTATTGGATTATCTCCTCACCTGAACCTGCTGCCTCCCGGTACAAGACGAGATTCTCCGACCCTCGCTTTTACACCGGGCATGCCTGCGGTCAACTATTTCCCCTTACCGTTGTGGAGACGCCTGCTTGACCGCGTGCTGAGGGAGGAAGGGAGTATGCTGTTGGGTTATGGTGATTCCGCCGGAGAGCCGTCGCTGCGGGTTGCCATTGCCCGTCATCTCGCGTTGTCGCGTGGTATCAACTGTGATGCCAGTCAGATTGTCATCACCGAAGGTGCCCGGGAAGGGCTTAATCTCTGTACGCAGTTATTAAGCGAACGGGGCCAGCTTGCCTGGCTGGAAGATCCAGGTTATTTCGGTGCCCGTAGCGCATTTATCGCTGCCGGCCTTGCCTTCCGTGGCTTACCGGTGGACGAGGAAGGCATGTGCTTCCAGACCATGGATGTGTCAGCGCCGCGCCTCATCTTCGCATCGCCTTCACACCAGTTTCCCCTCGGCACGTTAATGAGCGCTACCCGGCGCCTGGCGCTGCTGGAGTTTGCCCGCAAGGCGAAAGCCTGGATTATTGAGGACGATTACGACAGCGAGTTTCGCTACAGCGGTGTGCCGATCCCGGCGATGCTTGGCATGGTGCCTGACGCACCGGTGGTTTACCTTGGCACCTTCAGCAAAACGCTTTTCCCTTCGCTGAGAATTGGTTTTATGGTGATGCCGAAGGCATTAGCCGCTTCGGTGCAGCCGGCCATCGAATCTCTGCTACGTGGAGGACATCGGGCTGAGCAGCGGGCACTGGCGCTGTTTATTGAGGAAGGACATTACGCGCGGCATCTGGCGTCGATGCGCCGCTTATATCGCAAACGCCAGACTCAGCTGCGGGCTGCGCTGAAAGAGGAACTCACCGTACCGCATCAGGTTTCTGCAGGAGAGGGCGGGATGCATCTGACGGTAAAAATCGCGGAAATTGATGACGGGGCGGTTGTCGATCTGGCGCGCCAGTACCAGATGGCTCCGGCAGCGCTGAGCCGCTTTTATCTCGACCCTGCGTGCGGTGAAACCGGGCTGGTACTGGGCTACGGCAATACGTCCGCTTCCGGGTTTGCCTCTGGTATTCGCGTGCTTAACCGGCTGATTGCGCAGACTCGGCCCGGGCGAGGGTAAAGATGTCGTAGAACGACAGCTCACCCTTGGTGGCGACCATTTTTTGCAGTTGAGCTTTCTGCGGCTGCGCCACGCGCGGAGAGTGCAGAATGGTGTCGATAAGGGCTTCAGGCACGAAGCGGGTGTTGTACCACTCGCCGTTGTAACAGACGCGAAAATCGAGGACGTCGATATCCTCGTAGCGATAGCGTGGGGCCACGTCGAAAAAGAAGAAGCCGTTCAGGACAATGAAGAGCACCACAAGCAGCCATTGCGAATCGGCCAGTGTTTCCGAACGGTACATGACCACCCATGTCGCGAGAAAACCGAGATACATGGCGATAAACAAACCTGGAAAACGGCGAATGAAGCTGATACTGAAGCGCGGACGGTTATCGCGCTTTTCAGCGTGGTTCAGCTCGTTGATGGTTTGCGTAAGCAGCTGCTGGATTTCGCTCATCTGCGCCTTCTGTTATGCCTGAATTGGGTGATGCTTCATTTTATGTTGCGTGGATTCAGGCGAAAAGTAACAGTTTGGTTGCAGAAAAGCATAACAGTCAGGCGAGCATTTTGATGATCTTCGCCGGGTTGCCGCCTACCACCGCATTCGCCGGTACATCCTTAACGACCACGGCGCCGGAAGCGATTACCGCATTATCGCCGATTGTGACGCCCGGGTTGATGATGGCGCGCCCGCCAATCCAGACGCTGTTGCCGATGGTAACGGGTTTACCGAACTCGGCGCCGCTGTTGCGTTCATCGGCGTTCAGTGGGTGCGTGGCAGTATAAATATGCACGCCGGGCGCGAGCATGCAATTGTCGCCGATAGTGATTGGGCAGACGTCGAGCATTACGCAGTCGAAGTTGGCGTAGAAATTATTGCCGAGAAAAATGTTATAGCCGTAATCGCAGCGAAAAGTTGGCTCGATATAGGCGTCCTGAGCACGGCCCAGCAGTTCACCCAGCAAGCGACTGCGCAGAGCTTTTTCCTCAGGCGTGGAATGATTGTAACTGTGCAGAAGGGTTCTGGCGCGTAAACGGTCGGCACGGAGGGTGACATCACCCGGACGATACAGCTCTCCGGCGATCATTTTACGTTTTTCTTCACTCATGTGATTCTCCTCTTAGGCTGAGACTCACAGTAGCGATTCGCTGATGAATTGGGAACGTTCCCTGTGTCAGTGTGTGACTTATGTCGCACAGTACTCTTTGCGTTATTTATCAAAGAAGGTGAGGGGTGACGATCTCAGGTTGTGATAATTAGCGAATAAATTTCCATACAGATGATGGGATTTTGTCGTAGAGCTTATTCATAGTGAGTTCGGCAAGACGGTGATCGGCCGCTGAGTAAAAAACAGCCAGTTCATTGTCGGAAAGTTCATATTTATTTTTTTCAATAACACGTTCTAATGTATCGAGCGTCTGGCAACGTCGTAGTCGCATCAAATAATCGATTTTTGTTAAAGGTTTATCTGACATAACTTCACCTTTTTGCTTGTAATAATTTTAACAAGAGAGGCTGACCGGGTTCGTCCGGCTCAGATTGACGAAACAGCGAAACAGTCTGTTACCAGACTTGCGCCATTTCTGCAGATCCTCTGCGTTAATGCCATAGTTGCTGAACAACATAAAAGTATCGTCCAGATATTCATCAATTTGCGCGATCAGTTTATTGTCTTCATTGTACTTAATTTTGTAATTAAGTGCGAAAGTAGCAATATGCTCGATCAGTTCGTTGAGCTGAAGATTAAGGGCTGACGTAGGGTCATTCACCCAGCCTGCGCGATTCTCTTCAAGGTTAGCAAGACAGTCATGATACAAGGTTTCACAGAGAAATTTAAGCTGTGCGATATCATGTCTTTTTGGCGAGTATTCGTCCATAACGCATCCCCTTATGATTAACCAACAAACACCGTGTGGGATGGATACTACTGTCTGACCCGGAACATACGCTGTGACCTGATACGTTAACTATAATCTACTCTGAAAAAGATTTCATCGCGCTATTACGAAAAATTACAATTACTGGTTATTCACCTGAGATGTCGCCAATTTTTTTATCTCGCCTAATAGCTGACAAGCCAGATTAAAAACGTTAAATATCTATGGACCATCTTATTTTTCATTAGGTTATGTATATGACCACCCAATGACAAGGTGATTTATCCTGAGTATTCGATCCGAAATTCGGAAGAGTCTTAAGGGGTTGTCTGAAAACAAATCAGAATCCTCGCATATTGTCCGGAGAATTAACCTCGCTATTAAGATTATTTCTTAATACGAATCTTAGTTAAATAAACCTGAGCGATAAAATTTGTCCGGTGTAAAAAAGAAGGGCCGCTTTCGCGACCCTTTTCATTTTGCCTTGCCCGTATTAATGGCGCTCTACCGGATGGTTGTGCTCCAGATCATCGGTTTTCTTGCTGAATCGGCGGCGAACCACCACGAAGAATACCGGAACGAAGAAGATTGCCAGCACGGTTGCGGTGACCATCCCGCCCATTACGCCAGTACCGACGGCGTTCTGTGCACCGGAGCCTGCACCAGTGCTGATAACCAGCGGCATTACGCCGAGGATAAAGGCCAGCGAGGTCATCAGAATCGGACGCAGACGCATACGCACGGCTTCAAGCGTGGATTCAATGAGCCCTTTGCCTTCTTTCTCCATCAGGTCTTTGGCGAATTCCACGATAAGAATCGCGTTCTTCGCCGACAAGCCAATGGTTGTCAGCAGGCCTACCTGGAAGTACACGTCGTTGGTCAGCCCACGCATTGTGGCGGCTAACAGCGCCCCGACCACACCAAGCGGTACAACCAGCATGACTGAGAACGGAATTGACCAGCTCTCATACAGCGCAGCCAGACACAGGAACACCACAATCAGAGAAATGGCGTACAGGGCAGGGGCCTGGTTGCCGGACAGACGTTCCTGATAGGACATACCCGTCCAGTCATAGCCGACGCCGGTTGGCAGTTTGCTGGCTAACTGTTCCATCATCAGCATGGCTTCACCGGTACTCTTACCCGGTGCTGCCTGGCCGAGAATTTCCATCGATGGCAGACCGTTGTAACGTTCCAGACGCGGTGAACCATATTCCCAGCGCGAGGTTGAGAAGGCGGAGAACGGAACCATCTGGCCATTGCTGCCACGAACGTACCAGTTGCCAATATCGCTCGGCAGCATACGGTATGGCGCTTCTGACATCAGGTACACTTTCTTCACGCGTCCACGGTCAACGAAGTCGTTGACGTAGCTGCCACCCCAGGCCGCACCCAGCGTAGTGTTGATGTCGCTAATGGAGACGCCCAGCGCCTGTGCTTTTTCCTGATCGATATCGATTTTGAACTGTGGCGTATCTTCCAGACCGTTCGGACGCACACCGACCAGCACGTCAGGATGTTTGGCAATTTCGCCAAACAGCTGGTTACGCGCCTGAGTCAGTTTTTCGTGGCCGAGGCCCGCCTGGTCGATAAGCTGGAAGTCGAAGCCGGTTGCCGTACCCAGCTCCACAATCGCCGGCAGGTTGAAGGCAAACACCATCGCATCTTTTATCTGCGAGAAGCGCGCCATTGCCCGGCCAGTGATAGCTTCCACTTTGTTCTCATCGCCCGGACGTTCGCTCCAGTCCTTCAGTGAAACGAACGCGATACCGGTGTTCTGACCACGGCCGGCGAAGCCGAAGCCGTTAACCGCGAACACGGATTCCACGTTGGCTTTTTCTTTGGTGAGATAGTAATTGGTCATCTCATCCAGCACTTTCTGCGTGCGTTCCTGCGTTGCCCCGGCTGGTAGCTGGGCCATACTCAGGAACACGCCCTGGTCTTCATCCGGCAGGAACGAACTTGGCAGACGGACGAACAGGTAAGCCATGCCGACCACGATGATGATATAGAGCAGCAAATAACGCCCGGTGCTGCGCAGAATGTTCCCCACGCTGTCGGTGTAGTGGTGCGTGCTCTTCTCGAACATGCGGTTAAACCAGCCGAAGAAGCCTTTGTGCTCGCCGTGGCCGCCTTTCTGAATAGGCTTCAGCATGGTGGCACACAGGGCAGGGGTCAGGATCAACGCTACCAGTACCGACAGCGCCATCGCCGAAACGATAGTGATCGAGAACTGACGGTAAATCGCGCCGGTTGACCCACCAAAGAACGCCATCGGGATGAATACTGCAGAGAGCACCATCGCGATCCCGACCAGCGCGCCCTGAATCTGGCCCATGGATTTACGGGTCGCTTCTTTCGGCGGCAAGCCTTCCTCGGCCATTACACGCTCGACGTTTTCCACCACCACGATGGCGTCATCCACCAGCAGGCCGATGGCGAGCACCATCCCGAACATCGTCAGGGTGTTTATCGAGTAGTTGAAGGCTGCAAGCACCGCGAACGTGCCTAACAGCACAACCGGTACGGCGATGGTTGGGATCAGCGTCGCACGGAAGTTCTGCAGGAACAGATACATCACGAGGAACACCAGGATGATCGCTTCGACCAGCGTTTTCACCACTTCATGAATGGAGATTTTCACGAACGGGGTGGTGTCGTATGGGTAAACAATTTTCATCCCTGACGGGAAGAAAGGCTCCATACGCTTCAGCTCAGCGCGAATCGCATCGGCGGTGTTCAGCGCGTTCGCACCGGTGGCCAGTTTAATCCCCAGGCCTGATGCCGGCTGGTTATTGTACTTCGCGATGATGTCATAGTTCTCACCGCCAAGCTCAATTTTCGCCACGTCGCGCAGGCGAACCTGCGAACCGTCCGGATTCACCTTCAGCAGAATTTTGCCAAACTCTTCGGTGTTGGTCAGACGGGTCTGCGCCACAATTGAGGCGTTCAGCTGCTGGCCTTTTACCGGTGGCGTACCGCCTAACTGACCGGCTGCGACCTGGGCGTTCTGTGCTTTCAGGGCGCTGATCACGTCAACCGGCGTCAACTGGAAGTTATTCAGCTTGTTCGGGTCCATCCAGATACGCATCGCGTACTGGGAACCGAACAGCTGAACGTCACCGACGCCGGAAGTACGGCTGATCGGATCTTTCATGTTGGCGGCGACGTAGTCGGAGATGTCGTCCTGGGTCATGGTACCATCGGTGTTGATAACGCCGACAACCATCAGGAAGCTGCTTGATGCTTTTTCAACGCTCACGCCCTGCTGCTGAACTTCCTGCGGCAGAAGCGGCATCGCCAGCTGTAGTTTGTTCTGCACCTGAACCTGCGCGATGTCCGGATCGGTACCGGATTCAAAAGTCAGCGTGATGGTGGCAGTACCCGTGGAGTCACCGTTCGAGGACATGTACATCAGGTGATCGATGCCGTTCATGTTCTGTTCGATAACCTGAGTCACGGTATTCTGCACGGTCTCAGCATCCGCTCCGGGATAGACGGCCGTGATGGCAATCGCCGGTGGCGCAATCGTTGGATACTGCGCGACCGGCAATTTGAGGATCGCAAGTCCCCCTGCCAGCATAATAATGATGGCGATCACCCATGCGAATATGGGGCGATCGATAAAGAAATTAGGCATGTCTTAACGGCTCCTGTTTAAGTTAAGACTTAGGCTGTTCTGACGCCGCATTACCTGCGGTTTGTTGCTCTTTGTCAGAAGTGACTTCCTGCGCTTTTACCTGAGCGCCCGGTCTGACTTTCTGCAAACCGGTAATAATGACGCGGTCGCCGGATTTCAGACCGTCAGTAACCAGCCATTTGTCGCCGATAGCCTGACTGGCGGTGATTTGACGGACTTCAACCTTATCGCCTTCACCCACCACCATCGCGCTGGCATCGCCACGCGGAGTACGGGTTACGCCCTGCTGAGGAACCAGCAATGCGTTAGGGTTCGTCCCTTCTTCAAGCTTCGCGCGTACGAACATACCCGGCAGCAGGGTATGGTCCGGGTTCGGGAAGACGGCGCGCAGCGTGATAGAACCGGTGGTCTGATCGACGGTGACGTCGGAGAATTCCAGAGAACCGCTCTGCGAATATTTGATGCCGTCCTGCGTGACGAGATCGACTTTCGCTTTACCGTTCACCTGCTGCAGAGTCCCGCTGGCGAGTTCCTGTTTCAGACGCAGGAAATCGTTGCTGGACTGCGTCACGTCAACATAAATCGGATCGAGCTGCTGAACGGTGGCGAGTGCATCAGCCTGGCCGTTTTGCACCAGCGCACCTTCCGTGACGGAAGATTTACCGATACGACCGCTAATGGGTGAAGTCACCTTGGTATAGGCGAGGTTAATGCGCGCCGTTTCCACTGCGGCTTTTGCAGCCACGACGGCAGCATTTGCCTGCAGGGAATCAGACAGCGCGGTGTCATAGTCCTGACGGCTGACGTACTGTGTGCCCAGCAGCTTTTGGTAGCGGCTCGCAGTCAGCTGAGCCACTTTCGCTGCGGCTTCGGCTTTGGCTAAATCGCCTTTAGCGCTGTCGTAAGAGGCCTGATAGGTTGCGGGATCAATCTGATAAAGAGACTCACCGGCCTTAATTTCGCCGCCTTCCGTAAAGTTACGCTTCAGGATAATACCGCTCACCTGAGGGCGAACTTCTGCGATACGGAAAGCACTGGTGCGGCCAGGTAATTCAGTGGTGATTTGAAGAGGTTCAGTTTTGAGCGTCACAACACCGACTTCTGGGGTCTGCGCTGCTCCTTGCTGAGCCTGTTTGTCGTCACATCCTGTAAGCGCTAAGCTGCCTGAAAGCATCAGAACGACCGCCAGAGGCGTTAACCCTCTGTTTTTGTTCATATGTAAACCTCGAGTGTCCGATTTCAAATTGATCAATGGATCAAATGTCCACAAACCCATTGCTGCTTTATATTATGGTCGTGCTATGGTACATACATTCACAAATGTATGTAAATCTAACCTCTGTAAATTCACCAACCTATGGCACGAAAAACCAAACAACAAGCGTTGGAAACACGGCAACACATTCTCGATGTTGCCCTGCGATTGTTTTCTCAACAGGGGGTATCATCCACCTCGTTGGCTGAGATTGCAAAGGCGGCTGGCGTCACCCGAGGCGCAATCTACTGGCATTTCAAGAACAAATCAGATTTGTTCAGCGAGATCTGGCAGCTCTCAGAATCCAGTATCGGCAGTCTCGAATCAGAGTATCAGGCAAAATTCCCTGGCGATCCACTCTCAGTTCTTAGGGAGATTCTAGTCTATATTCTTGAAGCCACAGTGATTGAAGAACGCCGACGTTTGATGATGGAGATTATCTTTCACAAATGTGAATTTGTGGGTGAGATGGCCGTGGTGCAGCAGGCTCAGCGCGACCTTTGTCTGGAAAGCTATGACCGCATTGAGGCGACGCTGAACGAGTGCATTAAAGCGGGGCAGCTCCCTGTGGATTTACTGACCCGCCGCGCCGCTATTTTGATGCGTAGCTATATCTCCGGCATCGTTGAAAACTGGCTTTTCTCACCGGACACCTTCAACCTGAAAACCGAAGCCCGTGATTACGTTGCTATCCTGCTGGAAATGTACCAGTTCTGCCCAACGCTACGAGCCCATCAGCCTGCCTGAGCCGCATGACCCAAAAGTACGGGAATATTCCTAAGGTGGGCCGCTATTCGGCGCAAAGGAGAAGTGCTATTCTGCGCAGGCATTTTCTTCCGGCGATTCCGGCCCTGAACTCATTCATGCTGACACTATGCTGCACAACACATTCTGGCGGAAATCACTCTCCGCGTTAATTGTCGTCCTTATCTTCTCTTTTACCGTCCTGGGAATCAGCCCGGCGCGGGCGCAGGGGCCGAACGATCTGCCCGAACGCGCTGACGTGCAAAAACAGCTCACCACGCTGACCAGGAAAAAAGAGCTCACGCCACAGGACAAACTTGTTGAGCAGGATCTGTCGGATACCCTGCAGCTGCTCGATAAAATCGATCGCATCAAAGATGAAACCGCGCTGCTCAAGCAGCAGATAGACCAGGCGCCAGCCAAAATGCGTCAGGCCACCGACAGCCTGAGCGCGCTGGGCGATGTGGACAACGACGACGAAACGCGCAAAGTACTGAATACGCTTTCTGTTCGCCAGCTTGAAGCCCGCATCAACGATGTGCTCGACCAGCTTCAAACCGCGCAAAACGATCTTTCAACCTACAACAGTCAGCTGGTGTCGCTGCAAACTCAGCCAGAGCGCGTACAGAATACGATGTACAACGCCTCGCAACAGCTACAGCAAATCCGCAATCGCCTGAATGGCACCACCGTCGGTGAGGACGCTCTGCGTCCGACGCAGCAAACCATGCTGTTGGTGCAGCAGGCGTTGCTCAATGCTGAACTCGATCAGCAGCGTAAAAGCCTCGCCGGTAACACCACGCTTCAGGATACCCTGCAAAAACAGCGAGATTACGTGACCGCCAACAGTAACCGCCTGCAGCACCAGCTGCAGCTGTTACAGGAAGCCGTCAGCAGCAAGCGACTGACGCTGACGGAGAAAACGGCACAGGAAGCCGTTTCCCCTGATGATGCAGCCCGCATTCAGGCTAATCCGCTGGTGAAACAGGAGCTGGACATTAACCATCAGCTGAGCGAACGGTTAATCAAGGCGACGGAAAGCGGCAACCAGCTGGTGCAGCAAAACATTCGCGTCAAAACCTGGCTCGACCGCGCGCTGCAGTCCGAACGCAATATTAAAGAACAGATCTCAATGCTTAAGGGCAGCCTGCTGCTGTCGCGCATTCTTTATCAGGAGCAACAGACGCTGCCGTCTGCCGACGAACTGGAAGACATGACCAACCGCATCGCGGATCTGCGCCTGGAACAGTTTGAAGTGAATCAGCAGCGCGATGCGCTGTTTCAGAACGAGGATTACGTTGCGAAGCTGGAAGAGGGCCACAGCAGCGACGTCAATGATGAAGTGACCGATGCGCTGAACCAGGTTATCGACATGCGTCGTGAACTGCTGGATCAGATGAACAAACAGCTGGGTAGCCAACTGATGATGGCCATCAACCTGCAGGTGAATCAGCAGCAGCTGATGAGCGTCTCAAAAAGCCTGCGCTCTATTCTCACTCAGCAAATTTTCTGGGTGAACAGTAACAAGCCTATGGACTGGGACTGGATCAAATCTTTCCCGTCAGCGCTGAAAGAGCAGTTCAGCAAAATGAGCATCACCGTGAACTGGGAAAAAGCCTGGCCCGCGGTGTTCATCGCGTTTCTGGCGGGGCTTCCTCTGCTGCTGATCGCCGGGCTGATTCGCTGGCGTCTGTCGTGGCTGAAAGGCTATCAGCAGCAGCTGGCGTCTGAAGTCGGACAGCTGCGTAACGACAGTCAGCTTCATACGCCTAAGGCAATCCTTCTCGACCTGATCCGCGCGCTGCCGGTGGTGATGATTATCCTTGCCGTGGGGCTGATTCTGCTGACAATGCAGTTGAACATCAGCGATCTGCTGTGGGCGTTCAGTAAAAAGCTGGCGCTGTTCTGGTTGATTTTCGGCCTGTGCTGGAAAGTGCTGGAAAAGGATGGCGTGGCGATTTCACACTTCAACATGCCGCCGCAGCTGACGAGCCACTGGCGTCGCCAGATTGTCCGTATCAGTCTGGCGTTGCTGCCGCTGCACTTCTGGTCTGTTGAGGCAGAGTTGTCGCCACTGCATCTGATGGATGACGTACTCGGTCAGTTCGCCATTTTCCTCAACCTGCTGCTGATCACCGTACTGATATGGCCGATGTGTCGGGACAGCTGGCGTGATAAGGAATCACATAGCCTGCGCCTGGTGACGATCACCACACTCGCCATCGTGCCGGTTGCGCTGCTGGTGCTCACCGCCACGGGCTATTTCTACACCACGCTGCGTCTGGCCGGGCGCTGGATTGAAACCGTCTATCTGGTCATTATCTGGAACCTGATTTACCAGACGGTTCTGCGTGGCCTGAGCGTGGCGGCCCGGCGTATTGCCTACCGCCGTGCGCTGGCACGCCGCCAGCATCTGGTGAAAGAGGGCGCGGAAGGCGCTGAGCCGACGGAAGAGCCGGCGATTGCGCTGGAAGATGTGAACCAGCAGACGCTGCGCATCACCATGCTGGTGATGGTGGCGCTGTTCGGCGTGATGTTCTGGGCTATCTGGTCTGACTTAATCACCGTCTTCGCCTATCTCGACAGCATCACGCTGTGGCACTACAACGCCACCGAAGCGGGGACGGAAGTGCTGCGCAACGTCACGCTCGGTAGCCTGCTGTTTGCGCTAATCGCTGCGGTTGTCTCCTGGGCGCTGATCCGCAACCTGCCGGGCCTGCTGGAAGTGCTGGTCCTTTCACGCCTTAAGATGCGCCAGGGCGCGTCTTACGCCATCACCACGATCCTCAACTACGTCATTATTGCCGTTGGTGCGATGACGGTGTTCGGTTCGCTTGGGGTGTCGTGGGATAAGCTGCAGTGGCTGGCGGCGGCGCTGTCGGTCGGTCTTGGTTTTGGCCTCGGCGAAATCTTCGGGAACTTCGTTTCTGGCCTGATTATTCTGTTCGAACGTCCGGTGCGCATCGGCGATACCGTTACGATCGGCACCTTCTCGGGCTCGGTCAGTAAGATCCGTATTCGTGCCACCACGATCACCGACTTTGACCGCAAAGAAGTGATCATTCCCAACAAAGCGTTTGTGACCGAGCGTCTGATCAACTGGTCGCTCAGCGACACCATCACCCGCGTGGTGATCCGCCTCGGCGTGGCGTATGGATCGGATCTGGATAAGGTCAAAGAAGTGCTGCTGAAAGCGGCCTCGGAGCATCCGAAAGTGATGCACGAGCCGGAACCGTCGGTCTTCTTTACCACCTTTGGTCCGAGCACGCTGGATCACGAACTGCGCCTGTACGTGCGTGAACTGCGTGACCGCAGCTATACTGTGGATGAGATTAACCGCACCATCGACAGACTCTGTCGTGAAAACGGCATCAACATCGCCTTTAACCAGCTCGAAGTTCACCTGCGTAATGAAAAAGGTGATGAAGTGACGGAAGTGAAGCGTGACGTGAAGGGTGACGATCCGACGCCAGCAGGGGCTTAAGTGCTACAGTTGTAGGCCCGGAAAGCCAAGCGCCGCCGGGCATTTTGATTCGACGCCAGATGGCGCTTTGCTTATCGGGCCTAAAGGTTTTGAGCGGCAGTCTCTATTTTCCGCTCAAAATCCCGCTTTACTATTTCCAGCGCGCTCAGCACCGTTTCCGGCGCAATGGCGTGTTCTTCCAGCAGCATAATCAAATCGACCGCCAGTTTGACATCGTCCGGGGCGTTTTCCAGCGACATAGCTTCTCCTGTCAGCGCGTCATGCGCGCCAGTACATTTTCAATATTCTCCAGTGCGCTGCGGCAACGCGTGAGCCTGGCGCTGAATGCCTCCACTTCCCGCGCAAGCCGTTGCTGCTCCTCAAGCGTTGATGCCTGTGCCAGTAGCTGACGTCGCTGCTGCGTCATCTCCAGCAGGCGACGCTCATATTCCTGATGCTGAAGACGTTTGCGCTGCCAGCGCGTCAGGGCGGGCGAGCCGTTATCCCAGCCCCGCAGCTGCCAGGCCGCACTTTCTCTTGCAATCGCTTCGAGCTGTGAAACCAGACGCTCTGCCAGCCACTGCACCTGCTCAATCTGCTGCTGCTCAACGGCATGCCGCAGCGCCTTCAGGTTACTCCGTGCTTCTTCTACACACGCCTGCAAAAAAGCGCTCTGCGTGCGGAAAAGCTGTCTGTCAAAACGCGGCCCGAGGGTGGCGTGAAACGCCATCGGTGCCACCTCTGCTTCAAGCCGGGAAAGCTGCGTGTCCAGCGATTGCAGTAACAGGTCAGTTTTCATATTTTCTCCCTCGAAAGGACCGTGGCCTGTGCTACATTTGCCGTTCAGTTTGATAACGATTCTCACGATGAAACGGACTATTCTAAACATCATTGGCTGGCTGGCGGTAGCGTTAGGCACGCTGGGCGTGTTTTTACCGCTGTTGCCAACCACTCCGTTTATTCTGCTGGCGGCCTGGTGCTTCGCTCAGTCATCGCCACGTTTTCATGAATGGCTGCTCTACAGGTCGTGGTTCGGCGGCTATCTGCGTCACTGGCAGCAGTATAAAGCGATGCCGCCTGGCGCAAAGCCGCGAGCGATCGTCATCACCATTGCAACCTTTGCTATCTCGCTGTGGCTGGTGAAAATTGTGTGGGTACGCTTTTTGCTGCTGGCGATCCTCACCTGCCTGCTGATTTTCTTGTGGCGCATTCCGGTGGTTGATGCAAAACAACAAAAATAATAATGCTCGTCTGAGTTATTGCATTTAACGTTGAGTGCCAGTACATTCTGGCGTTTTCGAGCACGGGCGAAGCTGGTTAAAGGTTAATCGAATGTAACTTTAACCTTAAGCAAAATACGCCTTGTGAGTTACACCGTTTTAATCAGGCATACACCTATGACCGCAACTGCACAGCAGCTTGAATTTCTGAAAAACAGCATCAAAAGCATCCAGGACTATCCAAAGCCTGGCATTCTTTTCCGCGATGTCACCAGCATGCTGGAAGACCCGAAAGCCTATGCCCTCAGCATTGAATTGCTGACGGAGCGCTTTAAAAACGCGGGTATCACCAAAGTGGTGGGTACCGAGGCGCGTGGTTTCCTGTTTGGTGCACCGGTCGCGTTGGCGCTGGGCGTAGGATTCGTGCCGGTACGTAAACCGCGCAAACTGCCGCGTGAAACCATTGCAGAGAGCTATGAGCTGGAATACGGCACCGATCAGCTGGAAATCCACGTTGATGCCATCAAGCCGGGTGATAAAGTGCTGGTGGTTGACGATCTGCTGGCGACTGGCGGCACCATTGAAGCCACCGTCAAGCTGATTCGCCGTCTCGGTGGTGAAGTGACCGACGCGGCCTTCATCATCAATCTGTTCGACCTGGGCGGTGAACAGCGTCTGGAAAGCCAGGGTATTCATTGCTACAGCCTGGTACCCTTCCCGGGACACTGATCAAATCCCCACATAGCCTCGCCGTATTCGCGAGGCTATGTTAGCATTACCCTCCTGTATTCCACCTTCCAGCGTTTCAGAGCCTGCCAATGAGTTATCAGGTCTTAGCCCGAAAATGGCGACCACAAACCTTTGCTGACGTCGTCGGCCAGGAACATGTGCTGACCGCACTGGCGAACGGCCTGGCGTCCGGTCGTATCCATCATGCGTACCTGTTTTCCGGCACTCGTGGGGTGGGGAAAACCTCCATCGCGCGTCTGTTGGCGAAAGGGCTGAACTGCGAAAGCGGCATCACCGCCACGCCGTGCGGCGTGTGTGATAACTGCCGTGAAATCGAGCAGGGGCGCTTTGTCGATCTGATTGAGATTGACGCCGCCTCGCGCACCAAAGTTGAAGATACCCGTGACCTGCTGGACAACGTGCAGTACGCGCCTGCCCGCGGTCGCTTCAAGGTCTACCTGATCGATGAAGTGCACATGCTCTCCCGTCACAGCTTCAACGCGCTGCTGAAAACGCTGGAAGAGCCGCCGTCGCACGTCAAATTCCTGCTGGCCACCACCGATCCGCAAAAGCTGCCGGTGACGATCCTTTCCCGCTGCCTGCAGTTCCATCTTAAAGCGCTCGACGTCGATCAGATCCGCGAGCAGCTGGAACATATTCTGGGCGAGGAGCACATCGCTTCTGAGCCGCGCGCGCTGCAGCTGCTGGCGCGCGCCGCCGACGGCAGCCTGCGTGACGCATTAAGCCTTACCGATCAGGCGATTGCCAGCGGTGACGGGCAGCTGACCGCCGCGACTGTCAGCACCATGCTCGGCACGCTGGATGACGATCAGGCGCTTTCCCTGATTGAAGCGCTGGTGGCCGCCAACGGCGAACAGGTTATGTCGCTTATTCACGAAGCGGCATCCCGCGGTATTGAGTGGGAAGCGCTGCTGGTGGAAATGCAAAGCCTGCTGCACCGCATCGCAATGGTGCAGCTGTCGCCGTCGGCGCTGGGCAGCGACATGGCGGCGGTCGAACACCGCATGCGCGAGCTGGCGCGAACCGTGCCGCCAGCCGATATTCAGCTCTATTACCAGACGCTGCTGATGGGCCGCAAAGAGCTGCCCTATGCGCCGGACCGCAGAATGGGTATTGAGATGACCCTGCTGCGTGCGCTGGCGTTCCATCCTCGTCAGCCGCTACCTGAGCCGGACGTTCAGCCGCAGTCGTTCGCGCCTGTGGCACCCACGGCGGTGATGCACCCGACGCAGGTTTCGCAGCAGCAGGCACCTGCCGCACCCGCGTATCAAAGCGAAACGTTGCCGGACTCCACCAGCTCCGTGCTGGCGGCCCGCAGCCAACTGCAACGCGCTCAGGGAGCACCCAAAGCAAAAAAGAGTGAACCGGCCACCGCATCCCGCGCGCGGCCGGTGAACAGTGCTGCGTTAGAGAGACTGGCCTCGGTCACGGAACGCGTTCAGGCGCGCCCGTCTCCTTCGGCGCTCGAAGAGCAGCAGCCAAAGAAAAAAGAAGCCTACCGCTGGAAAGCAACCACCGTTGTGGAAGAGGTGAAGGAAGCGGTTGCCACGCCGAAGGCGCTGAAAAAAGCGCTGGAGCATGAGAAAACCCCGGAGCTCGCCGCGAAGCTGGCAGTGGAATCCATCGAGCGCGACGGTTGGGCGGCAGAAATCAGCCGCATGAAATTGCCTAAACTGGTAGAACAGGTGGCGCTTAACGCCTGGAAAGAGCAAAACGGCGCGGCAGTTTGCCTGCATCTGCGACCGAGCCAGCGCCATCTCAATAACGGCAGCGCGCAGAAGGTGCTGACGGATGCGCTGAGCGAGTTAAACGGCACGGCGGTTGAACTGACCATCGTGGAAGATGATAATCCGGCGGTATTAACGCCGCTGGAGTGGCGTCAGGCCATTTACGAAGAGAAGCTCGCGCAGGCGCGCGAGGCCATCAGTGCCGATAACAACATCCAGACCCTGCGCCGCTTTTTCGATGCGGATCTGGATGAAGAGAGTATTCGACCCATTTGACCGTAAGCCCGTCTTGCGGTTGAACCTATTAACATGACTGACTGAGAGATAAGCCTATGTTTGGTGGAAAAGGCGGCCTGGGTAACCTGATGAAACAGGCCCAGCAGATGCAAGAAAAAATGCAGAAAGCGCAGGAAGAGATCGCTCAACTGGAAGTGACCGGTGAGTCTGGCGCAGGCCTGGTGAAGGTCACCATTAACGGTGCGCACAACTGCCGTCGCGTTGAGATTGACCCAAGCCTGCTCGAAGATGACAAAGATATGCTGGAAGATCTGGTTGCCGCCGCGTTTAACGACGCCGCGCGCCGCATCGAAGAAACCCAGAAAGAAAAAATGGCTTCTGTCTCCTCCGGGATGCAGCTGCCGCCAGGCTTTAAGATGCCGTTCTGATGACGGTGAAAGGGCGACAGAAATGTCGCCCTTTTTGCTTTAGCTTTCCACTAACGCGTTATAACCTTCAGCCAGAAAATCAATCAGTGCCCGCACCGCCGGCAGTTGCCCACGGCGTGAAGGATATACAACATGAATGATTTCTGGTTTCGCCCGCCACTCCGGCAGCAGCCGCACCAGTTTCCCGTCTCTCATCTGTTCATCCAGCATCAATAAAGGCAGCTGGACCACGCCGACTCCCGCTACGGCGGCTGCCCTCAGCGCAAGCATATCGGTGGTGATAAAACGTGGCTGATGATGAAGAGTGGCTTCCTGCCCCTCAGGCCCTGTCAAAACCCAGCGATAGTGATTTTGCGCGCGAGCCCGTGCCAGGCTCGGCCAGTGCTGCAAATCGGCAGGTGAGGCGGGCAGGCCGAAGCGGGTGACTAAATCCGGGCTGGCAACCAGGCACATATTACGCGTCGCCAGTTTACGCATAACCAGTTCGCTGTCTTCAAGGGGCAGAGGACGGACGCGAATCGCAAGGTCGATGTTCTCATTCAGGACGTCCACCCTGCGGTTGGTTTCTTCGAGCTGCACCGTCACCTTCGGATACTTCAGCATAAACTGCGCCAGCATCTCGCCCACATGGACATGCAAAAGTGCGACAGGGCAGGTCAGGCGAATCAGCCCGCAGGGTTCGGCTTGCAGGCTTTCCATGGCCTCCTGCGCGGCCTCCGCTTCGATGATCATTGCTTTGCAGTGACGATAGAACAGCTGCCCGGCATCGGTGATGGTAAAGCTGCGGGTTGAGCGCTGAATCAGGCGAGTTGCCAGCCGCTCTTCCAGCAGGGCAATACGCCGGCTGAGGCGAGATTTTGGCACCCCGATAGCCCGGCCCGCCGGCGAAAATCCGCCGTGCTCCACCACCTGCGCGAAGTACCACAAATCGTTGAGATCCTGCATAGGATTGTCCTGTTATTGGAACGCTGAGTTCATTTTTTCAGTCTACCGCAATCATTGTCTTGTCGATAAGCTTTAACGCATCGAACAACTGTGTACCGGAGAGAAAAATGAAATCAATTCTTGGCGTTTACTCAGCACCGAAATCCCATTGGGTGGGTGACGGGTTCCCGGTTCGTTCCCTGTTTTCTTATGCAAAATTTGCCCAACAGCTCAGCCCTTTTTTGCTGCTGGACTATGCCGGGCCTGCGGAATTCAAAGCGAGCAATAAAGGCCAGCGCGGGGTAGACGTTCATCCACACCGTGGGTTTGAAACGGTGACGATCGTCTATAAAGGCGAAGTCGCGCATCGCGATTCCACCGGCAGCGGCGGCGTGATTGGCCCAGGCGACGTTCAGTGGATGACCGCCGGGAGCGGAATTTTGCATGAAGAGTTTCACTCTCCGGCCTTCAGTGAAAAAGGCGGAACGCTGGAAATGGTACAGCTTTGGGTGAACCTGCTGGCGAAGAACAAATCCACCCCAGCGGCGTACCAATCGATAACCGACGGCGATATTCCGCAGGTGGCATTGCCGGATAACGCCGGTCTGGCGCGAGTGATTGTCGGTGAGCTGGACGGTCATAAAGGCCCGGCGAAAACCTTCTCGCCGATGCGCATTCTTGATTTGCGCCTTAACCCCGACAGCACAACCACTCTGTCTCTGCCGGATGGCTGGAACACTGCGCTGGTGGTGCTGAAAGGCACGGTGCAGGTGAATGGTCAGGAAATTGCGCGGGAAGCGCAGCTGGTCGTACTGGATGCGAAAGGCGAAAGCGTAACGCTTGAATCCAACAACGACGCCACCGTGCTGGTGCTCAGTGGCGAACCGCTGAATGAGCCAGTGGTTGGCTATGGCCCGTTTGTGATGAACACCCGTGAGGAAATCAACCAGGCCATCGACGATTTCAATCAGGGACGATTCGGCCAGCAGGCCGGGTAAGCGATAACGGCTACCGACCCGGTAGCCGTTCAATTTTAATCAGTCGGAGAACACAATCATGACCCCTGCAAATTTTAATGGCCAAAAGCCAATGATCGACCCGAACGATGCGGTGCTGTTGCTTATCGATCACCAGAGCGGTTTGTTCCAGCTTGTCCACGATATGCCAATGACCACGCTGCGTACTCACGCCACGGTGCTCGCCAAAATGGCGACTCTGGCCAATATCCCGGTTATTACCACCGCCTCTGTACCCCAGGGGCCGAACGGGCCGCTGATCCCAGAGATCCACAAATATGCGCCGCATGCGCAGTACGTGCCGCGCAAAGGTGAGATAAACGCCTGGGATAACCCTGAATTCGTCGCTGCGGTGAAAGCCACCGGACGTAAGACGCTCATTATTGCCGGTACCGTCACCAGTGTTTGTATGGCGTTCCCGGCCATCAGCGCGGTGGCTGACGGCTTTAAAGTTTTCGCGGTGATTGATGCGTCCGGGACGTATTCCAAAATGGCCGAGGAAATCAGCCTGGCGCGCGTGGTGCAGGCGGGGGTTGTGCCGCTGGATATGGCTGCCGTCGTGGCGGAAATTCAGCACACCTGGAACCGTGATGATGCGATGGAATGGGCAAACCTGTGGTCAGGCGTATTCACCGAATATCCGCTGTTGATGGAAAGCTATCAGAAGGCGCAAGAGGTGGTGACGAATCAGGAAACACTGGATTCGCAGCGTACCTGAGTCATCTTCTCTGCGCGAGCGACGGCGCAGAGGAATCTTTTCCTATGCCCGTCGCGGGGGCTAGTGTTAGGCTATGCCCCATTCTTTTTCCAGAAGTCTGAGTGATGCAAACCAGTCCTTTACTTACCACCCTTATGGAAGCGCTGCGCTGTCTGCCGGGCGTTGGCCCGAAGTCGGCGCAGCGTATGGCGTTCACCCTGCTGCAGCGCGATCGCAGCGGCGGGATGCGCCTGGCGCAGGCGTTGACCCGGGCGATGTCTGAAATCGGCCACTGTGCCGATTGCCGGACGTTCACCGAGCAGGACGTGTGCAACATCTGTTCGAACCCGCGTCGTCAGGAAAACGGCCAGATTTGCGTGGTGGAGAGCCCGGCGGACATCTACGCCATTGAACAGACCGGGCAGTTCTCCGGCCGCTACTTCGTGCTGATGGGACATCTGTCGCCGCTCGACGGCATCGGGCCGGATGATATCGGCCTCGACCGCCTTGAGCAGCGCTTAAGCAGCGAGCAGATGAAGGAAGTGATCCTCGCCACCAACCCGACGGTGGAAGGAGAAGCGACCGCCAACTACATCGCTGAGCTCTGCGGACAATATGGCGTTGAAGCCAGCCGTATCGCCCACGGCGTGCCGGTCGGCGGCGAGCTGGAAATGGTTGATGGCACCACGCTGTCGCACTCTCTTGCCGGGCGTCACAAAATTCGTTTTTAACAGGCGCGAGGAGATTTATCTCCCCGTGCTTGAAAATGTCCCCACCCAACCCCATCTCCCCCTCAACGCTTTTTTACTCTATTGTTTAATTTGGCATTGAGGAATTTTCCGATGAAAGGACAAGAAACCCGCGGTTTCCAGTCAGAAGTGAAGCAGCTGCTGCACCTGATGATCCATTCTCTCTATTCAAATAAAGAAATTTTCCTGCGCGAGCTGATTTCCAACGCCTCCGATGCGGCGGACAAGCTGCGCTTCCGTGCGCTGTCTGACGCCTCCCTGTACGAAGGTGACGGCGACCTGCGCGTGCGCGTGTCGTTTGATAAAGAAAAACGCACCCTGACCATCGCCGACAACGGTATCGGCATGAACCGTGACGAGGCGGTCGATCACTTGGGGACCATTGCTAAATCCGGCACCAAAGCCTTCCTGCAATCCATGGGCTCCGACCAGGCGAAAGACAGTCAGCTGATTGGTCAGTTCGGCGTCGGCTTCTATTCCGCGTTCATCGTGGCGGACAAAGTCACCGTTCGCACCCGCGCGGCGGGCGACAGCACTGAAAACGGCGTGTTCTGGGAATCCGAAGGCGAAGGTGAATACACCGTAGCCGATATCACCAAAGCCGATCGCGGCACCGAGATCACTCTGCATCTGCGCGAAGGCGAAGACGATTTCCTGAATGACTGGCGCGTGCGCTCGATCATCAGCAAATATTCCGATCATATCGCGCTGCCGGTTGAAATTGAGAAAACCGAAGAAGTTGACGGCGAAACCGTTGTCTCCTGGGAGAAAATTAACAAGGCCCAGGCGCTTTGGACCCGCAGCAAGTCTGAAATCAAAGACGAAGAGTACAACGAATTCTATAAGCACATTGCCCACGACTTTACCGACCCGCTGGCCTGGAGCCACAACCGCGTCGAAGGTAAACAGGAGTATACCAGCCTGCTGTATATCCCGGCGCAGGCACCGTGGGACATGTGGAACCGCGATCACAAGCATGGCCTGAAGCTGTACGTGCAGCGCGTATTCATCATGGATGAAGCGGAGCAGTTCATGCCGAACTACCTGCGCTTTGTGCGTGGCCTCGTGGATTCCAACGATCTGCCGCTGAACGTTTCACGCGAAATCCTTCAGGACAGCAGCGTGACCCGCAATCTGCGCAATGCGCTCAGCAAACGTGCGCTGCAGATGCTGGAAAAACTGGCAAAAGACGATGCGGAAAAATACCAGACCTTCTGGAAACAGTTCGGCCTCGTGCTGAAAGAGGGCCCGGCGGAAGACAGCGCTAACCAGCAGACCATCGCTAAGCTGCTGCGCTTTGCTTCCACACATAACGATTCTTCCGAACAGACCGTATCGCTGGAAGAGTACGTGGCGCGCATGAAGGAAGGGCAGGAGAAGATCTACTACATCACCGCGGACAGCTACGCGGCGGCGAAGAGCAGCCCGCATCTGGAGCTGCTGCGTAAGAAAGGCATCGAAGTGCTGCTGCTTTCCGACCGCATCGACGAGTGGATGATGAGTTATCTCACCGAGTTCGACGGCAAACCGTTCCAGTCCGTCGCGAAAACCGACGAGTCGCTGGATAAGCTCGCCGATGAAGTGGATGAATCCACCAAAGAAGCGGAAAAAGCGCTGACGCCGTTTATCGAGCGTGTGAAAACCCTGCTGGGTGAGCGCGTGAAAGAGGTTCGTCTGACGCATCGCCTGACCGACACGCCGGCCATCGTCACCACCGAAGCGGACGAAATGAGCACTCAGATGGCGAAGCTGTTTGCCGCCGCGGGCCAGAGCGTTCCGGAAGTGAAGTACATCTTCGAGTTGAACCCGGATCATACGCTGGTAAAACGCGCGGCCGATACCCAGGACGATGCACAGTTTGGCGAATGGGTTGAGCTGCTGCTGGACCAGGCGCTGTTCGCCGAGCGCGGCACGCTGGAAGATCCTAACCTGTTTATCAAACGCATGAACCAGCTGCTGGTTTCCTGATAGTCCTGTGATTATGCCGGATGCGGCTTACGCCGCATCCGGCATTTTCTTTGCCAAATCACCGGCGCTGTAGTATTTCCCTCTCGTTAACCGTTTCAGCCGTCCCGCCTTCCTTGAGCGAGCCGCCGTCTGGTGGTATCGTTTAGCGCTTTTGAAAAATTGAACCAACATTTGAGGGGATTTTCGCAATGCGTATTATTCTGCTTGGCGCTCCGGGCGCGGGTAAAGGAACTCAGGCGCAGTTCATCATGGAGAAGTACGGTATTCCGCAAATCTCCACCGGCGATATGCTGCGTGCCGCAGTGAAATCAGGCTCCGAGCTGGGCAAACAGGCAAAAGACATCATGGACGCTGGTAAGCTGGTGACCGATGAGCTGGTGATTGCCCTGGTGAAAGAACGCATTGCGCAGGAAGACTGCCGCAACGGTTTCCTGCTCGACGGCTTCCCGCGTACTATTCCGCAGGCAGACGCGATGAAAGAAGCGGGCATCAACGTGGACTACGTTCTGGAGTTCGACGTTCCTGATGAACTGATCGTTGACCGTATCATTGGTCGTCGCGTACACGCTGCCTCCGGCCGCGTTTACCACATCAAATTCAACCCGCCTAAGGTTGAAGGCAAAGACGACGTGACCGGCGAAGAGCTGACCACCCGTAAAGACGATCAGGAAGAAACTGTGCGTAAACGCCTGGTGGAATACCATCAGATGACCGCGCCGCTGATCGGCTACTACTCCAAAGAAGCGCAGGCGGGTAACACCAAATACGTCAAAGTGGACGGCACCAAAGCCGTGGCTGATGTTCGCGCTGAACTGGCTAAAATCCTCGGCTGATACCGCGGTCATTGCCGGGTGGCGCAAGCTTACCCGGTCTGCGATGCATTTGTAGGCCAGGTAAGGCATTAGCCGCCACCTGGCAATCAGCGCCATCAGGCAACCTTCACTGGCACCTCTCACAGCAATTAGTTCTTCTTTCTCCCTTTTCCGTTACAATTATCAGCCATTTACCCAGTTAAGAGGCGGTAATGCGTCAGACGAAAACCGGTATTCTGTTAGCGAACCTCGGCACGCCCGATGCGCCCACCCCCGAAGCGGTCAAACGCTATCTGCGTCAGTTCCTGAGCGATTCCCGCGTTGTGGATACGCCGCGTGCGCTGTGGTGGCCGCTGCTGCGTGGCGTTATTCTGCCTCTGCGCTCCCCGCGAGTGGCAAAACTCTATCAGTCCGTGTGGATGGAAGAGGGCTCGCCGCTGATGGTCTACAGCCGTCGTCAGCAGGCCGCGCTGGCGAAGCGCCTGCCGGAAGTACCCGTGGCGCTGGGTATGAGCTATGGTTCGCCATCGCTGGAAAGCGCTGTGGAAGAGCTGCTGGCACAGGATGTGGACCATATCGTCGTGCTGCCGCTCTATCCGCAGTACTCCTGCTCAACGGTTGCTGCGGTGTGGGATGAACTGGCGCGTATCCTCGCGACCCGTCGCCGCATTCCGGGTGTCTCCTTTATCCGCGATTATGCCGACGACAGCGACTATATTCAGGCGCTGGTCAGCAGCGTGAGAGCTTCGTTTGCCGAACATGGCGAGCCGGACGTGCTGCTGCTCTCTTATCATGGTATACCGCAGCGCTACGCGGACGAGGGCGATGACTATCCGCAGCGCTGCCGTGACACGACTCGCGAGCTGGTGTCGGCGCTTGGCATTTCCCACGACAAAGTGATGATGACGTTCCAGTCGCGCTTTGGCCGTGAGCCATGGCTCACGCCGTACACCGATGAAACCCTGAAGATGCTTGGCGAAAAAGGGGTGAAGCACGTGCAGGTGATGTGCCCGGGCTTTTCGGCGGACTGCCTGGAAACGCTGGAAGAGATTGCCGTACAGAATAAAGAGTTCTTCCTCGAAGCGGGCGGCAAAAAGTATGAATACATTCCAGCGCTCAATGCGAATGCTGAACATATCGAGATGATGGTGAACCTCACAGCGCCGTATCGCTAAGCGCGTGGGAAGCAGCGAATAAGCGGGGAATATGCTACTATTCTTCGCTTATTCTCAGCCATTCGATCGCAGCCCATGAAATTTCCCGGTAAACGCAAATCCAAACACTATTTCCCCGTTAACGCCCGCGACCCGCTGTTACAGCAAATTCAGCCCGAAGCCGAAACCGGCACCTCCTGGGTGGTGGGTATCGATCAGACGCTGGTGGATATTGAAGCCAGGGTAGACGATGCCTTTGTCGCCCGCTACGGCCTGAGCAGCGGCCATTCTCTGGTGATCGAGGACGATGTGGCGGAAGCGCTTTATCAGGAGCTGGTGCGCGAGAATCTGATCACCCATCAGTTTGCCGGCGGTACCATCGGTAACACCATGCACAACTACTCCGTTTTGGCAGATGACCGCTCGGTGCTGCTAGGTGTAATGTGCAGCAACATCGAAATCGGCGGCTATGCCTACCGCTACCTCTGCAATACCTCCAGCCGTACCGACCTGAACTATCTGCAGGGCGTAAACGGCCCGATTGGCCGCTGCTTCACCCTTATCAGCGACAGCGGCGAGCGCACCTTTGCCATCAGCCCTGGCCACATGAACCGGCTGCGTGCCGACAGCATTCCGGAAGAGGTCATTGCCGGGGCTTCTGCGCTGGTGCTCACATCCTACCTCGTGCGCTGTAAGCCGGGTGAACCGATGCCGGAAGCAACCATGAAGGCCATCGAATACGCCAAAAAGCATGACGTGCCGGTGGTGCTGACGCTCGGGACGAAATTTGTCATCGCCGATAATCCTGAGTGGTGGCAGGCCTTTCTGAAAGAGCACGTGTCGATTCTGGCGATGAACGAAGAAGAGGCCGAGGCGCTTACCGGCATTGCCGACCCGCTACTGGCCTCCGATAAGGCGCTGGACTGGGTTGACCTGGTTTTATGTACCGCAGGACCGGTTGGCCTGTATATGGCAGGCTTTACGGAAGAAGAGAAGAAGCGCCTGACGCAGCATCCGCTGCTGCCGGGGGCGATTGCCGAATTTAACCAGTACGAATTCAGCCGCGCGATGCGCTACAAAGACTGCCAGAATCCGCTGCGTATTTACTCGCACATTGCGCCGTACATGGGCGGCCCTGAGAAAATCATGAACACCAACGGCGCAGGCGACGGTGCGCTGGCGGCGCTCCTGCACGATATTACGGCAAATAATTATCACCGTAACAACGTGCCGAATTCCAGCAAGCACGCGTTTACCTGGCTGACCTATTCATCGCTGGCGCAGGTGTGTAAGTATGCCAACCGCGTGAGCTATCAGGTGCTGAACCAGCATTCACCGCGCCTGACGCGTGGCCTGCCGGAGCGGGAAGACAGCCTGGAAGAAGCTTACTGGGATCGATAAGATTTCCCCGGCGGCGCTCTGCTGGCCGGGGCTACGGTTTTTCGTAGGCCTGCTAAGCGGAGCGCCAGCAGGCAATGTGAATTATCCCGTCACCGCTTCGTCCACCGGCGGGCTTTCCAGCAGCGTCAGCATCGTATTGGCAATCTCACGTTCGCCCATTACCACCTTATTCGCGCCGCGTTCGGTGATGTACTCCACCTCATCGTCGTAATGCGCACGGGCGATAATCTCGATATTTGGGCATTTCTCGCGAGCGGAGGCGACAATTTCCCCGGCTTCGTAGCCGTTCGGGATGGTCAGCAGCAGCCAGCGGGCGCAGTCGAGGTGCGCCAGGTTCATGATCTCTTCGCTTGCCGCGTTCCCCAGCACCGCACGGATGCCGCGCTCTCGCAGCTCGTCCACGCGCGTACGTGAGGTTTCAATGACCACCAGCGGGATACCCTGCGCCATCAGCTTCTCACCAAGCAGGCTGCCGACGCGGCCATAACCGACCAGCAGCGCGTGATTGCAGATATCCACCGGAATTTGCTTCTCATCTTCCAGCGCTTCTTCCAGCGTTTGTTCCTCAAGGGTTTCGGTTTTATCGAGGTATTTTTCCAGCACCGCAAACAGTATCGGGTTGAGCATAATTGACAGGATCGCACCCGCCAGCACCAGATTCTGTCCGGCCTGCGGCAGCAGATCCAGCGCGATGCCAAGCCCGGCCAGGATAAAGGCAAACTCACCAATCTGCGCAAGGCTTGCGGCAATGGTCAGCGCGGTACGTTGGGAGTGGCCGAACAGGCGCACCAGAATAAAGGCGGCAAGAGATTTACCGAAGATGATGATTGCCAGCGTGCCGAGTACCGCCATCGGCTGGTTAACCAGCACCATCGGATCGAACAGCATGCCGACTGAAACAAAGAACAGTACCGCGAAGGCATCGCGCAGCGGCAGCGTGTCGTGGGCGGCACGGTGGCTCAGTTCGGATTCATTCAGCACCATTCCGGCGAAGAATGCGCCGAGCGCGAAGGAAACGTCAAACAGTTCGACAGCACCGAAAGCGATGCCCAGCGCCAGCGCCAGCACGGAAAGGGTGAACAGCTCGCGGGAGCCGGTAGCAGCGCTCCGCGCCATGATCCACGGCACCAGGCGGCGACCCACCAGTAGCATTACGGCGATAAACGCGATGACTTTACCGATTGTCAGGCCTAAATCGAGGGCGAGCGTGGCAAAGCCCACGTCGCCCTGTTCCATCATGCTGGCGATGGCCGGCAGCATGACCAGCGTCAGCACCATCACCAGATCTTCCACGATCAGCCAGCCGATAGCGATTTGCCCTCGCTGACTGTCTATCAGCTGCCTCTCCTCAAGCGCACGCAGCAGCACCACGGTACTGGCGGTTGAGAGACACAGTCCAAAGACGATGCCGGTCATCAGCGACCAGCCTAATCCCGCTGCAAGCGCCATACCCAGCAACGTTGCCACCGCAATCTGGGCAATTGCGCCGGGAATGGCGATGGCCTTTACCGCCATCAAATCTTTCAGAGAGAAGTGCAGGCCGACGCCGAACATCAGCAGGATGACGCCGAGCTCCGCCAGCTCCGGCGCCAGTTTGGTATCGGCTACAAAGCCTGGAGTAAACGGCCCTGACAGCACACCGGCTAACAAATAACCCACCAGAGGTGAAATGCGCAGTTTGTTGGCAATCATGCCGAAGATAAAGGCGAGGACAAGCCCCCCTACAATGGTGGTGATTAGCGGTGTGGCGTGGTGCATTCCGTCTCCTTTCGTGGCTGGTAGATCCATTTCTGGCGAAAACGCCAAAAAACCAGGTAATAGTTTATGACAATTCTCAGCAATCTGTTTATGAATAATTGTTGAATTTTGAAGAAAAACAGAATTAAAGAGGGAAAACGCACAGATGGGAAAAAGAGAGGCTATTAATGGTCGGGAATGCTGATAAAACGTAGGTAAATAGCCGTCAGAATTTCACTCTGACGGCAAGTTATTCAGGCTTTATGACGATTGTCAGGCAGGAATATGGTCAACATCCCCAGTAATGGCAGGAAAGCGCAGATTTTGTAGACTTCTTCGATGCTGGTATGGTCAGCAACCACGCCGAGAACCGCAGCCCCCAAGCCACCCATGCCGAAAGCAAAACCAAAGAACAGACCTGAAACCATGCCAATTCGGCCCGGTAAAAGCTCCTGAGCGTACACCAGGATGGCGGAAAACGCCGACGCGAGGATAAAACCAATGATCACCGTCAGAATACCGGTCCATTCGAGTGATGCATAAGGTAAAACAAGCGTGAATGGTGCAACGCCCAGGATAGAGCCCCAAATCACATATTTACGCCCAATCTTATCGCCAACGGGCCCGCCAATGACGGTTCCTGCAGCAACGGCAAACAGGAATGCAAACAAATGAAACTGGGCATTTTGTACCGATAATCCAAACTTATGCATCAGATAAAAGGTGTAATAGCTGCTGATGCTCGCCATATAGAAGTATTTTGAGAAAATCAGCAGAAGCAGCACGCAAACGGCCAGAATCACTTTGTTCCGCGGCAGCGGGTTAACAATGGCCGCTTTGGGTTTGCCTTTGTTCATACGGTGCTGTGCGGCGTACCAGCGGCTGATTTGCGCCAGCACGACAATGGCCAGCAGCGCGGCGAGCACGAACCAGCCTACGTTACCTTTCCCGTAAGGCGCGATGATCAGCGCCGCCAGCAGAGGGCCCAACGAGCTACCGAAGTTGCCGCCAACCTGGAACAGCGACTGCGCCAGGCCATGGCGTCCGCCAGAAGCCATACGCGCCACGCGCGACGATTCCGGATGGAATACAGAAGAACCGGTGCCCACCAGCGCGGCGGCCAGCACCACGGCCTCAAAGCTGCCCGCCATGGCCAGCAGCACCAGGCCGCTCAGGGTAAAGCACATACCAATCGGCAGCGACCACGGCATCGGATATTTGTCGGTCCAGTAGCCCACTACCGGCTGTAGCAGAGAAGAGGTCAGTTGGAAGGTGAGCGTAATCATCCCGATCTGCACAAAGGTGAGCGAAAACTCAGACTGCAATAGCGGATAAATCGCCAGAATCAGCGACTGGATCATATCGTTGAGCAGGTGAGAAAGACTGATTGCCCCGAGGATGCCAAAGGAGGTTTTTGATTTTGGCTTCGGCGCAGCGCTGCCGGGCAGCGTCGGACTGGTTTCACTGATTGCCATAGAAGTTCACTTAAGTTAATGGAGCGATAGCGACGTTGGGTAAAATCTTATCTGTAATAATTATCAGACTAAGATAACGGTCTCCGCCGTTTGAAGAAAGTCTCAATTCTGAAAACATATTTGTCTATGCTTGTTACTCATTGTAATTTCGGCAGTTGAAATTTATTCAGGGAGAGAGTCATGACATTGTTGAAACGCGGCGTGGTGCTGGCGATGCTGGCGGCGGGTCTGCTGGGTAGCCTGCAGGCCAGCGCTTATGAGCAGGATAAAACCTATAAAATAACCATCCTGCACACCAACGATCACCACGGGCATTTCTGGCGCAGCGAGTACGGTGAATACGGCCTGGCCGCGCAAAAGACGCTGGTGGACGGGATCCGTAAAGAGGTTGCAGCAGAAGGCGGCAGCGTGCTGCTGCTGTCCGGCGGTGATATCAACACCGGCGTGCCGGAGTCGGACCTGCAGGATGCCGAGCCCGATTTTCGCGGCATGAACCTGATTGGCTATGATGCGATGGCCGTCGGCAACCACGAATTCGATCATCCGCTGAGCGTGATTCGCCAGCAGGAAAAGTGGGTCAAATTCCCGTTCCTCTCCGCCAATATTTACCAGAAAAGTACCGGCGAGCGCCTGTTTAAACCCTGGGCGCTGTTCAACCGCCAGGGGCTGAAAATTGCCGTGATTGGCTTAACCACCGACGATACCGCAAAAATCGGTAATCCGGAAAACTTCACCGATATCGAATTCCGCAACCCGGCGGAAGAAGCGAAGCTGGTTATCCAGGAGCTGCAGCAGACGCAGAAACCTGACGTGATCCTCGCCGCCACCCACATGGGGCATTACGACAACGGTAACCACGGCTCGAACGCGCCGGGCGACGTCGAAATGGCGCGCAGCCTGCCTGCCGGTTCGCTGGCGATGATTGTGGGTGGTCACTCACAGGATCCGGTTTGCATGGCCTCCGAAAACAAAAAGCAGGTTGATTACGTGCCGGGCACGCCTTGTGCGCCGGATAAGCAAAACGGTATCTGGATTGTGCAGGCTCACGAATGGGGGAAATACGTGGGCCGCGCAGACTTCGAGTTCCGCAACGGTGAGATGAAGCTGGTGCACTATCAGCTGATTCCGGTCAATCTGAAGAAGAAGATCACCTATGACAACGGGCAAAGTGAGCGCGTACTTTACACGCCGCAAATCCCGGAGAACCCACAGATGCTGTCGCTGCTGACGCCGTTCCAGAACAAAGGTAAAGCACAGCTGTCCGTGAAAGTGGGTGACGTAAATGGCCATCTTGAAGGCGATCGCAGCAAGGTGCGCTTCGTCCAGACGAACATGGGCCATCTGATCCTCGCGGCGCAAATGGCGCGCACTAACGCAGACTTCGCGGTCATGAGCGGCGGCGGGATCCGCGACTCCATCGAGGCGGGAAAAATCACCTACAAAGACGTCCTGAAGGTTCAGCCGTTCGGCAATATTGTGGTGTATGTCGATATGACGGGCAAAGAGGTGACAGAATACCTGACTGCCGTTGCGCAAATGAAGCCGGACTCCGGCGCGTATCCGCAGTTTGCCAACGTCAGCTTTGTGGCGAAAGGCGGCCAGCTGAATGACCTGAAAATCAAAGGCGAGCCGGTCGACCCGAACAAAAAATACCGTATGGCAACGCTCAGCTTTAACGCCACGGGCGGCGATGGCTATCCGCATATCGACACCAAACCGGGCTATGTAAATACCGGGTTTATCGATGCCGAAGTGCTGAAGCAATATATCGAACAGAATTCACCGCTGGATGTGAATGCTTACGAACCGAAAGGGGAAGTGAGCTGGCAGTAGCCTGAAAAATGCCGGATGCGGCTTCGCCTTATCCGGCCTACGAAAAACGTCTGGTGCATACCCGTCAGTTTTGTAGGCCTGATAAGCGTAGCGCATCAGGCAAAACGGAAAACACCGGTGCCGGATGCGGCTTACAGAACTAATCCTGGCACGGTGTTTAATCCCGTCGCGCAATATCGGCAAACTTCGCGTCCAGTATCTTCGCCAGATCGTCTGCCGCCAGTTCGATATCCAGCCCTCGTTTGCCGCCAGAAACATAGATCGTCGGGAAGCTCTGTGCCGGGGCATCGATCAGCGTCGGCAGGCGTTTTTTCTGACCGAGCGGGCTGATGCCGCCTACCAGGTAGCCGGTGGTGCGCTGAGCAACCATCGGATCGGCCATATCCACTTTCTTTGCCCCTAAAGCTTTAGCGACTTTTTTCAGATCGAGCTGCGTGGCAACCGGCGTGACGGCAACGGCGAGATGCTTCATGTCCCCGTTTACGGCCACCAGCAGGGTTTTGTAAACCTGGTCGGCGTTCAGGCCGAGTTTGCGCACCACTTCATCGCCAAAGTTGGTTTCGTTGGGATCGTGATCGTAACTGTGAACCTGAAAAGCAATCTTGTTTTTTTCGAGTAACTTAACGGCGGGCGTCATAACAATCCTTCTTACAGCCGGAGTAAACGGGAAACAGCATACGCCTGAAGATTGCTGAAAAAATAGTACTATCTTGCGCAATTGTGTTGGCAGTGATGGACACTTTGAGCGACAATCGAAAGATCCGGAGTGCTAACTTCGGGATAATAATAATGATGAAATTCCTCTTTGACGGGCCAATAGAAATATTGGCCGCTTTTTTATCCCGGCTATGTTTTCAGCATCGACGGCAGATTCCCTTCCCCATATAAATGCAGCGCGCCCACGGCCACGACGTAGCGTCCGGGCGGCAGAGCATGCAGTTTGTCGCACCAGGCCAGATTGCGCTGATGCATCAGCACGTCGTACAGCGAATGGCTGAACGTGTTGGGAAGCGACGGCGGCTCAATGGGCGGTTGCTCCATCCACCAGCCGATCATCACCTGCAGCAACCGGGCATTGGTGTGCCAGTGGATCAGCGTATCGTCGAGTAAAGAGAGTCCACCGTCCGGCAGTTCGCGCAGTAGCGCAATCTGACTCTCCGATCCTTCCAGTTCGATCACCGGGCGCTGAGTTTCGCGTGCGCAGTTCAGCAGCTGATAATCAATACCGTAATCGGGGCGCAAACCAAGTTTTTGTGCCTGAGTCGCCTGCAGCACCATGGCGATTTGCCACAGTGGCTGTGTATCAAACAGGGCAAGTGACAGGCCGAGTTCGTCGCTCAACGTTTCCAGATGTTGATATTGGGATTTGCTTAAACGCTCGCGAAGCGGCGGGCAGGGCGGAAGATCGCGAAAAGGGGTTTCGTTACCTGAGATATCCGCTTCTACGATCAGCGCATCGGCCTGATGAATCAGTTTGATCAGCCGCGGCGGCAGCGGCGCCATATCGCGCGTGCCCATATGAATGCTGCCGACCAGATGCAGGCGCTGCCCACCAGGCAGCGATATGTCGAGCCCGGGCCACGCGTAGCGCCCACTAACCAGAGCGCACAGCGAAGTTTTTATCCGGTGAAACAGTCCCATACGCGCTCCCTGAAGAAAAGATCATGCTAGCGCGTTGCCTGCACAGGTGCAAACGCCAGCCTTTTGGGCTGGCGTTTGCGTTACGCTTTTGGCTTAAAGCGCAGCAGGCGGTTGGCGTTGCTGACCACGGTGATGGACGACAGCGCCATCGCCGCCCCGGCAACCACGGGGTTCAGCAACGTGCCGGTCAGCGGCCAGAGGATCCCGGCGGCAATGGGGATACCGAGCGAGTTATAGATAAACGCCCCCAGCAGGTTCTGCTTCATGTTGCGCAGCGTGGCGCGTGAAATCGCCAGTGCGTCGGCCACGCCCGTCAGGCTGTGGCGCATCAGGGTGATAGCTGCGGTTTCGATGGCGACGTCGCTGCCACCGCCCATCGCAATGCCCACTTCCGCCTGCGCCAGCGCCGGGGCATCGTTGATGCCGTCGCCGACCATCGCCACTTTGCGGCCTTCTGCCTGAAGCGTTTTAATGGCTTCGGCTTTGCCGTCCGGCAGCACGCCGGCAATCACTTCATCAATACCGGCTTCTTTTGCAATCGCGTTGGCGGTCGTCGGGTTATCCCCGGTCAGCATTACCAGGCGATAGCCTTCGCGATGCAGACGAGTGAGTGCCGTAACGCTGTCTTTACGCAGCGGATCGCGAATGGCAAACAGCGCGGCGATTTTGCCATCAACCGCCAGCAGCACCGGCGTGGCACCTTTCGCTGCCTGCGCCTGAACCTCAGCGTCAGCCTCGGCGTTCGCCACCTGCTGCTCACTCAGCAGCGCCTGGTTTCCTAATAAGAGTGCATGACCGTCCGCTTCACCGCTCACGCCAAGACCTCGCAGCGTACGGAATGCATTGACCTTTGGCAGCGACTCAGCGGCTGCTTTTTCGATGATGGCATGGGCCAGCGGGTGGCTTGAACCCTGCTCCAGCGCGGCGGCGAGTCGCAACGCCTCGCTCTGCGTAATATCACCCCAGGTTTTTACCGCCACGACCTGAGGTTTCCCTTCGGTCAGCGTGCCTGTTTTGTCGAACACCAGCGTATCGAGTTCGCTTGCGCGCTGTAGCGCATCGGCATCGCGGACCAGCACGCCGTATTCCGCAGCGCGCCCGACCCCGGCGATAATCGACATCGGCGTTGCCAGACCCAGCGCACAAGGGCAGGCGATGATCAGCACCGTGGTGGCAATCACCAGGGTGTAGACAATCTGCGGCGCCGGGCCGAAGAAGTACCAGATAGCGGCGCTGAACAGCGCAATTGCCACCACCGTGGGCACAAACACGGCGGAAATTCTGTCTGCCAGCTGGCCGATTTCCGGCTTACTGCTTTGCGCCTGGCGCACCATGCGGATAATGCGCGACAGCGTGGTGTGGCTACCGACGGCGCTTGCGCGGAACAGTACGCTACCGTCCTGCACCACCGTCCCGGCATGAATGCTTTCACCGCTGCTTTTTTGCTGCGGTACGGGCTCGCCGGTTAGCATCGCTTCGTCAAACCAGGCTTCGCCCTCGGTGATTTCCCCGTCGACAGGCACGCGATCGCCGGTCGTGAGGCGCAGCGTCATGCCCGGCTGAACGTCTGCCAGCGGCACGGAGTTTTCACCTTCCTCCGTCACCACGCGTGCGGTTGGCGGGGTGAGGTCGAGCAATTTTTCCAGCGCTTTGGAGGAGCGCTGGCGGGCGCGGGCTTCCAGCATATGGCCGAGATTAATCAGACCGATGATCATTGCACTGGCTTCATAGTAGAGATGCCGTGCCTCCATCGGGAACCACTGCGGCCACAGGTTGACGCTCATCGAATAGAGCCACGCCACACCGGTGCCGAGTGCTACAAGGGTATCCATAGTCGCGGTGCGATTTTTCAGGCTTTTCCACGCGCTGGAATAAAAGTGGCCGCCCGCGAAGACCATCACGCCGAGCGTAATCAGGCCGATGATCAGCCACAGCGTACGGTTGGCGTCGGTGACCATCATGTTGTCGCCGAGCATGCCCCAGACCATCACCGGAATACCGACCAGCAGGGCGACAATGGCCTGCCAGCGGAACCGTTTCATGGTGGCGATCGCGGTTTCCTGCTGGCGTTCACGGCGCTTCAGATCATCTTCGATGGCCTCGGCGCCGTAGCCCGCTTTTTCCACCGCCTGGACTAAATCAGAGGCGGACGCACTGCCCATAACCAGCGCCGTGCGTTCCGCCAGATTGACCCGTGCCTGGGTGACGCCCGGTACTGCGGCAAGCGCATTTTGTACCCGGGAGACACAGCTGGCGCAGCTCATGCCGTTGATCAACAGCTGCAGGCTGTCGTCGAGGTCATCGGCTGCCGGAAGCTCGGTTGGGGCCGCTGTCAGTGCTTCCGACGGGAGTGATGACTCTGCCAGCGGGTTAGCCTTTGGGTGGCTGAGCTCCGCCCCGTATCCGGCCTGTTTAACGGTTTCGATCAGCTGCCCGGCGCTGGCACTGCCGGTGACGGCGGCATGGTCGATGGTCACTTCAGCGCTTTCGACATCAGGACGCTGCTCCAGACTTTCTTTCACGCGTTTGACGCAGTGGCCACAGGAGAGGCCATCCAGCGTCAGATTGATAGTTTGAGACATACTCAGGCTCCTTTTACCTCAGTGAATTTACCAACTGTGATAAAGGTTAAACCTTCCAGCAACTGGAAGGTCAAGGGGTTTTGTCAAAGGGATTAACGTTCGAGCACAATCAGCGGTGCAGGATCGTCTGGCGAGGTCTGGACAGACAAATCCGCGCGATACAGCCGTGTTAACTGGCTCTGGGTGAGAACCGCCTGCGGCGTACCGTTGGTCACGACTTTTCCTTCTTCCAGCAGGAGGAGCCTGTCCGCATAACGGGAAGCCAGGTTGAGATCGTGCAGCACGCAGCAGACGTTAAACTGCCGCTCATTCACCAGCGTTCGCAGTAAGCGAAACAGTTGCTGCTGGTGATGAATATCGAGCGCTGAGGTGGGCTCGTCGAGAAACAGCCATTTTGGCGACGGCACGGGCTCCCAGAGCTGGACCAGCAAACGCGCGAGCTGAACGCGCTGCTGCTCTCCGCCTGACAGATGACGATAATCACGCGAGAGCAGCGTTTCGCAGCCGCACAGGGCTATGATGTGTCCGGTCTCATCACGTCCATTGCGGGAACGGTGCGGGTGTCGCCCCATGCGAATCACTTCCAGTACGCTAAACGGGAAAGCCATGTGGCTGTTTTGCCGCATCACGGCCCGCGTTTTTGCCAGCTCGGCGGTCTGCCATGCTGCGATCGGTTTGCCAAACAGCCGGCATTCGCCGGTATCAGGTTTCAGGTAGCCGGTCAGCTGGCGCAGCAGGGTTGATTTTCCTGCACCGTTAGGGCCAAGGATGGCCACGATTTCGCCACCGAGCAGGGTGAAAGAGACGTTATCGGTCAGCTTGCGTCCCTGAATGCTGTAGCTAAGCTTATGCGCTTCAATCACATCCCCCTCCTTGTCCGCAAAATCAGCCACAGAAACCAGGGCCCGCCAAGCAGGCTGGTGAGTAAGCCCACCGGCATCTCTGCTGGCTGTACCAGCGTGCGTGCCAGCGTGTCTGCCACCAGGAGCAGGCAGGCGCCCGCAAGGGTTGAGCAGGGCAGCAGCCAGCGGTGATCGGCACCGAGGAGCATGCGCACAAGATGAGGCACGACCAGCCCAATAAATCCGATGACGCCGCTGACGGAGACCGCCGTGCCGACCAGCACTGAGCTGAGCAGCAACAGCTGCTGCCTTTTGCGACTGACGTTAACGCCAAGATAGTGGGCTTCTTCATCACCCAACTGAAGGAGATTCAGGGCGTTAGCCAGCCACAGCGTCCCAATAAGCGCTGGCAGAATCACGCTTGCCGCTACTGCCAGCGTCGGCCATTGTGCCTGACCGAGGCTGCCCATCATCCACAGGGTGAGCTGGCGCAGCTGCTGTTCGTCGCCGACGTAGCTCAGTACGCCAATGGCTGCACCACACACGGCATTAATGGCAATGCCCGCCAGTAAAAGCTGCATCATTCCGCCGTGGGAATGACGCATGCTGATTAAAAAAATGACCGCGCAGACGATGAGGCTGCCGCCAATGGCGAACATCATCTGCTCATAGAGCATAAATACGGCGGGCAGCGCGACGGGGAAGACAATCGCTACACCAACCATCAGCGCGGAACCGCTGCTTACCCCCAGCAGACCGGGGTCCGCCATGGGGTTACGAAACAGCCCCTGCATCAACACGCCGGACGCCGCCAGCGCACCGCCAACCAGAACGGCCAGCAGTACGCGCGGCAAACGGATGTTGAGCCAGATATCGCGACGGGTCTCGTCCATCAGGGACAGTAAACCAATCTTCATCGCCCCCTGGCTGGCTGCCACCAGCGTCAGCGCGAAGAGGATGAAGGCCAGCCCAATACAGACGCTCAGCGATGAAAGTGAATCCTTCAACAGGCAAATCTCCCTCCGGGACGGCAGCTTTCACTGCCGCCAGGACATCAGGCGGGTTTCAGCCCCGGCTCAGTCAGGCTATAAATCTGGTTGTTCAACAACGGCTGCCCAGCCAGCTCAGCAACGTGTGCGGCAACGTCGGCACGCATCACCAGACCATGAGCCTCTTTTCTCTGCGAGCGTTCAGCTTTACCCGTTGGCGCGCCGTTAAGCAGACCGCCCGGGCGCACAATGGCAAAATCGAGCGGGCTGGTTTGCAGCCAGCTTTCGGCCAGTGACTTTTCACGAACCGCCTGACCAAAGGCCGCCTTGGCGCGATCGGATAGCCAGGACCAGCTGTCGCCGCAGCCCAGTGAGGTCACCAGAATCATCTGGTTGAGACCGGCGCGTTCAGCTGTATCAATGATGGTGCGGTTCGCCAGATATTCAGCCTCGCCACCCAGGGTTGAGATAACCAGAGCGCGGTTTCCCGCCCGCGCGCAAATTTCCGCCACTCGTTCACCGTCGCAGGCATCTCCTACAACAACCTGAACGCCTTTTGCCCGCAGGCGCTCTGCTGCTTGTGGATTGCGTACCAGCGCGTAAACCGGGCGTTGCTGCTGAAGCGCGATGTCAGCCGTCAGCGCACCGACGCCCGTGCCACCAGCCCCAAAAATTAACCATGGTTTCATACCGTTGCCTCTTTGAGCGTCTGCCCCAGCGCGCGGAAAGCCTCAACCTGTGCGGCCAGCAACTGACGGTGGTCGTCGCGTCCGAGGAAAATTTTAAACATCGCACTGCCTGCGGCGTTGAAGAACAGAATCGAGGCGGTATCCATTGCCATAAATTTACGTTCGACCAGCGCGATATGGGTGCAGTTCTCTGCTTTGATATGGCCCGTCATCCCCTTTTTACCCCGCAGGTTGAAGTAACCGTGGCGATGAAAACCGGAGGGCAATTCACCCGTGAATTCCAGAATCACGTCAGCGGTGTGCACCAGCGTGGTCACGTTACCCCATTCGGCGATGCTGTCCCATACGGCATCGAATCGATCGCCGTTGAGCAGCGTATGCGACGGCAGGTTTTTCACCACCTCCAGCAGCGTCACGCCATACTGTGCAGCAATCGCTTCCAGGGTGCCGTCAGGCTCGGTTTTCATGAAATCGTGTAAAGAGACATGGCTCATGGGTTACTCCTTTTTATGATTGTCTGACCACAATGCGTGGCGTATTAAGTTGCTGAATCAGTTCCTGAAGCGACTGCAAAATATTGCTGGCCCAGAAGCGGCCTTCGCGCGTTAAGCGGATGCAATCGGAGGCATCTTTGGTCAGGCCTGCTTTATGCCACTGCGCCAGCAGCGGGGCGAGTTCCGCTGCGTGAGGGGTGAGTTCAGCCAGCGGGATACGAGCGGTTTCGACGCCAGCCTGCAGCGCGTGCCGCCACTGAAAGCCTTGCTCCGAAGTACGCATCATCATCATGAGCGGTTTTTTTCCGGCGGCGATAGCGTCATGCCAGGCGTTAAGGTTGCGCTCGACCATCCACGACCAGCCGTTGACCGATCCGCCAGCCCCTGATCCCAGCGCCAGGCAGTCTGCACCTTGTTTTATCAGCAGGTTGTACAGGTTGCGCTCACGGGTGGTACGCGCCCAGTGGCTGTTGCTGATGCAGCGCCATCCAGCCTGCTCCATAAATTCATAGCCCTGAAGATAGAGATCGCGACGCCCGGCGGGGGAGGGAAGGGTGACGCGTCCGGCGGCCACAGCTTTACCCAGCGGGGTTTGTGGCAGCAGGTTTAGCGCGTACAGATCGACACCGTCCAGGCCGATATCCCGGGCAATGGCTAAATCTTCCGCCCACAATTCTGCACTCTGCCCCGGCAGACCAAACAGCAGGTCGCACACTACCGCTGCGCGATCGCGCTTCACCAGCCCTTCCATAAAGGCGCGTGCCGTCGGGCCATCGGAGGTCCGGGCCATTTTTTTACGGATTTTGCTGTTGAAAGACTGAATACCAATGGAGAACCGATTGGCGCCCGCATCCAGGCAGGCATCAATGCGATTATCATCAAAATTCAGTACCCGGCCTTCAATCGTGATTTCGCAATCGGGCGCCAGCGGCAGCTGTTCACGCAAGGCGGTGATAATACGGCCAAGATCGCGCGCAGAGAGGGCGGAAGGAGTCCCGCCGCCGAAATAGACAGCATGAATGGGGGCCGACTGATGAAGAGGACTGTCGGCTTCCATCGCGATTTCACGCAGCAGGGCATCGGTGTAAAGGGCACAATGATCTTCTTCAAAGCGATTCTGGTAGAAGCCACAAAAGGTGCAGTGCGTGGCGCAAAAGGGAATATGCAAATAAAGAAGTCGTTTGCGGGCAGGCGTTGCCTGGTTCAGCAGCCCCTGCCAGCTGGACTGAAGGGCTTCTTTGGCGACAGGCATCGCGCCGCGCCACGGCATGGTGGCATGACGATCTTTAAATGGCTGCCCGCCTTCCTGCGCAAAGTGCGGGGTGAGATCGAGGGGAGTAATCATTACTGCGTTAAGTCCTTTTTTACTCAGAGCTGCTGGTGCAGCGTTTCCACGGCGTCGGCAATGCGCGGCCCCATGCCCAGGATTAACGCCTGGTCGATGGTGATAATGCGCTGTTTTTTCCATGCGGCGGTGCGGGTCATGCCTGCGATGGTGCTCAGGCGATTCACATCGCCCTGAACCATTTCGTTCGTGACGATGATGACATCAGGATTTGCCGCCAGGATGGCCTCTGCGCTGTAGCTTTTATACTGCGTATGGGTTGCCACATTTTGAGCACCGGCAAGGGTCAGAATGGCATCGGCCACGCTGCCCTTACCCGCAACCTGTGGGGCGCTGCCGCCAGCAGAAAGAATGAACATTGCGCGAACCGGCGTTTTACCGCGGTTTGCCTGTTTAACCCGTTCCAGCCTTTGGCGGATATTTGCGATAAGCGCATTGCTGTTATCCTCAGCGCCCAGAACGTTGCCCAGCGTCTGAATATTGGCAACCATCCTGTCCAGCGTGGCGGGAACGCGCGGGAGCGTAACAACGTGGATCTTCTGTGCTCGTAGCTGATTCAGCACCACATCCGGACCGGCATCCTGCCAGGTAATAAAGGTATCCGGATGCAGCGATAAAATGCCTTCGCTGCTGAGCTGCTTCCAGTAGCCGATGTGAGGCAGGCGGGCGGTTTCCGGAGGCCAGGAAGTTGTCTCATCCACGCCGACGACGCGCTCTCCGGCACCAAGGGTAAAAACAATTTCGGTGAGCGAACCGCCGGCAACCACAATACGGTCACCGGCGTGGCTGGCCGCAGCAACGCAAAGCAGCAAAAGAGCGGTAAGCTTTTTTTTCATGGTCAGAACTTCCATGCAAAGCCCACTGCGGCGTTAAAGCCTGCTGCCGGAATGGATTCATGGGCGGTTTGATAACGTTTGTCGGTCAGGTTATTGAGGGCAAGGTTGACCTGGTACCGATCCTGCGGTCCAAACTCGGTGTTGAAGGCCAGGTTAAGCGTTGCCCAGCCCGGGTAGCGTGTCCCGGCATCGCTGGTTTTGTCCGAGGCGCTGGAGGCGGCACGCACAAAGAGATCGGTGGTGATGTTCAGGGTATTCCACATTTGAGTGCGCTTCACGCCGACACGACCGCTGATCAACGGTTCACCGGTATCCCATGTTTTGAGCGTGCTGCCTTCATACTGGCGGCGCAGAATATTCCCGCTCAGATAGGGGGAAACCGCCCAGCCGTTGTACTCCGCGGTAAGCTCCATCCCCCAGGTTTTGGCGCGATCGATGTTGTCATAGTGGTAATAGCCAGTACGTGAGCTATTGCTGTTGCCGTCACAGATGCTCTGACCGGAACAGGCCATCGAGGCGATGTAATCTTTCGCCTCAGAATAGTAAACCGCGCCGTCCACGACCCAGAGGTTGCCGTTGTAACGCGCGCCAATCTCATAGTTGTTTGAGTGTTCTGCTTTAAGATCCGGATTGCCATAATTCACGCCACCGCCCGCAGAGGTTTGCATAAACAGCTGGCTCAGCGTCGGGAAGACGTAGCCTTGCGCAAAGGCCATGCGCAGCTCCAGATTATCGATACCGGAGTAACGCAGGCTGGTGGAGGTCACCCATTCATTATCGCGTGCGCTGTCGCCCCCGAGGGAAGAAGAGGTTGTCCCGGTCTGCGAGTGCGTGGTGGTTTCATCGCCGGAGGTGAGCTTTGAGGAGAGCCAGTACTGGCGAGCGCCCAGCGTCCAGGTCCAGCTATCGGCAAACTTCCAGTCGTTCTGCCCAAACACCGACCAGTTTGTCTGTTCGGAGCGGTTGTGTGCGAGCGTGTTTTTACTGTAGTTGACGGCGGCCGGGAAGCCGCTGGTGCTGGAGGAGTCCGTCGAGCTTTGGGATGTCTGCTTAACCGTGTCTCGCTGATACTGAGCGCCCAGCACCAGATTGTTATCGCCCGGAAGGCTGAAGTTTGATTGCAGCGTAACGCCCTGCGTCTCCTGCTTATCTTGCGAACGGGTCCGGTTCGCCACGCGCAGATCGCCGATCATCGGGCTACCGGTTGGCGTGTTGACGGCAACATTATTCTCAAATTTACGTTTGATATTTTGCGTGTAGGCATCAACGTGCAGGGTTTTCAGGTAGTCGCCCGCGACGTCAAAATCATAGAACAGGCCCACTTTTTCACGCTTTAGCTCCGGGAGCTTAACGCTGAACTCTTCGTAGGTGGGATCGTCGTACCAGGTCTGGGTACTCAGCTCATAGCGGTCGACCGAGAGCCCGAACTTGTGGCGGTCTACGGTGTAACCCAGCCATACGCCCTGGCTGTTGTTACGAAAAGAGGTGTTCGGCAGGCGACCATCCGGCGTATCCCGGTTGCCCTGATCGGAGTAACTCCCGTTGATACGATAATCGAATTGCCCGATGCTGCCCCTGGCGGCGGCAGATTCCTCCCAGCCCGCGGTCGCTGAGTTGTAGGTGGCCTTCACCACGCCGGCTAACGGTTTGTCGCCCCCTTTTTTCGTGATGAAGTTGACGACACCGCCAATCGCCTGTGAGCCATACAGAACCGAGTAGGGGCCTTTCACCACTTCAATACGCTCTAATGCGGATTCATCTATCAGCAGCCCCGCACCGTAGTTTTGACCTGCGCGCTGGTAGGTAACCTCCTGACCATCAATCAGGATCAGCACGCGTGAAGAAGCTTCGCCGCGGATGCGAATTTGTTTGCGGCCCGCCAGGGCGTTGTCCGTAACTTCAACGCCGGGAATGTCCTGCAGGTCGTCGGCAATAGAGGTGCTCGTGGATTTCTCCAGCGTCTCGCGATCGATAACCTGGACTGTCGCCGGGCTGTTCCAGAGGGTGCTTTCCGAACGATTCGCGGTAACCACCAGCGTCTCTTCAGTGCTCGCTTTCGTCTGTGCTGTCGTCAAAGAAGCGGCACTGGCTGTGCCTGCCATCAAAACTGAAATTGTGGAGAGCATAACGCGCCCCTGACAAGTCCTTCGCATCATAAACGTGAACCTTAATTTTAATGATAATTAATATCGTTCGCATTTATATAAAAGGCGTGCGGGGACGTCCAGATTTAAAGGTGTAAAACGAATGCAACTTTGATTTGCGTCAATTCGTAACGGAAGGTAAGCCGTTTTTCGTGAGCTGCATCACGGTGAGAAAAGACAGTGCGGCTGACAACCGATTGAAACATGAGGGATATATTTTTTAAACATGCAGATTGTCTTCGTAAGAGGTTGGTTCTTACCGGGTTGGCCTTACAATAAGCAGAGGTGGGTCTGCGAGGTGACAGCCCTGTGGGGGGAAAAATGAATATCAGCGATGTGGCGAAAAAAACCGGCCTGACCAGTAAAGCGATTCGTTTTTACGAGGAGAAGGGCCTGGTCACGCCACCGCTGCGCAGCGATAACGGCTACCGCAGCTACTCACAAAAACATCTGGATGAGCTGACGCTGCTGCGTCAGGCCCGCCAGGTGGGATTCAACCTGGAAGAGTGCGGGGAACTGGTGAATCTGTTTAACGATCCGGCTCGCCACAGCGCGGATGTCAAAGCGCGTACCTTGCAGAAGGTGGCGGATATTGAGCAGCATATTAAGGAACTGCAGGGAATGCGTGAACAGCTGCTGGCGCTGGCGGAGGCCTGTCCGGGCGATGACAGCGCCGACTGCCCGATTATCGATAATCTTTCCGGCTGCTGTCATCGTAAAAAAGGTTAGTGCAGGCGAACCTTTAGCGTAATCCCCTCCACGGCAATCACCTCCACGCGGGAGCCCGCAGGGAGATCGTCATCGGCGGTCACCGGCCATGAGCTGTCGCCCACGCGCATATGCCCGCGTCCGTTGCTGAGTGCGGAGTCCAGGGTAAAGACTTTTCCGACAAGCTGCTGACCGCGCTGATTGAGCTGGCTGTCGGCGCGCGGCTGCTGTCTGACTCGGCTTGCCAGCCAGCGCCACCAGAGCCATGCGGCCAGCAGCGTTAAGACGGCAAACAGCGCGCCTTGCCACTCCCAGCCAAACGGCAGTAGCCAGACCAGTAGTCCGGTGACGATCGCCGCCACGCCGCTCCACAGCAGATAGCCATTCCCGCCGAGCATTTCCGCCGCCAGCAGCACGCCACCGAGGCTTAACCAGAAAATATGCGGGTGAACGAGCAGGGCGTCGATCATCATTTTCTCCGTTCGCTGGCGCTGTCTTTCACCAGCTCGGCGATCCCGGCAATGGAGCCCATCAGGCTGCTGGCATCCAGTGGCATCATCACCACTTTGCTGTTGTTGGCGGAGCCAATCTGCTGCAGCGCGTCGGTGTATTTCTGTGCCACGAAGTAGTTCACCGCCTGAATATCCCCGGCGGCGATGGCTTCGGATACCATCTGCGTGGCGCGGGCTTCCGCCTCGGCGGAACGTTCACGGGCTTCAGCCTGCAGGAATGCGGACTGACGTTCGCCTTCCGCTTTCAGGATCTTCGACTGCTTCTCACCTTCGGCTTTGACGATCTGCGCCTGGCGGATCCCTTCGGCCTCCAGAATATAGGCACGCTTGGTTCGTTCAGCTTTCATCTGGGCGTTCATCGCATCAATCAGCTCGGCCGGTGGACGCACGTCGCGAATTTCGATACGGGTGATTTTAATCCCCCACGGATTCGTGGCTTCATCGACGATATGCAGCAGACGGGTGTTGATGTTGTCGCGCTGGGAGAGCATTTCATCGAGCTCCATCGAGCCAAGCACGGTACGGATATTGGTCATCGTCAGGTTGATGATCGCAAGCTCCAGGTTGCTCACTTCGTACGCCGCTTTGGGGGCATCAATCACCTGAATAAAGCAGACTGCGTCGATGGCTACATTGGCGTTATCTTTAGAGATGATTTCCTGAGAAGGGATATCCAGCACCTGCTCCATCATATTAATTTTGCGGCCGATGCGATCCATAAACGGCACCACCAGGCTCAGGCCGGGCTGCAAGGTTTTGGTATAACGACCAAAACGCTCAACGGTCCACTGATAGCCCTGAGGAACAATCTTGACGCCGGCGCCGACAATCACCAGCGCGACGAAGATCAGGACGGGAATAAAGACGAGCATGAAAAACCTCCTGTTTTTGCAAGGCGGCCGACTGCCTTCGTCAGCCCGATACCTGAAAGTATAACTTTTATCCTTCTCAGCGCGAAGGGCGCAGGCCTACAATACCGACGGGATAAGCGCGAAAAATGAGAAAAGAATGAAGGCATTATTACAGGTCAACCAACTGGGTTTTAAGCCCGACGGCATTCCGCTGTTAAATAACATCAATCTGGTATTACGCGAAGGGCAGTTCACTCTGATAACGGGCCCTTCCGGCAGTGGGAAAAGTACGCTGCTAAAAATTATCGCTTCGCTGCTGAGCCCGACGTCAGGATCCATCCTTTATTGCGGTGAGGATATTACGCGCCTCTCTCCTGAAACCTATCGCCAGCAGGTTTCGTACTGCGCGCAAACCCCTGCGCTGTTTGGCGATACGGTATACGACAATTTACTTTTTCCGTGGCAAATACGCGATCGGCGCCCACAGCCGGAAAAATTGCTGGCCGATCTGGCGCAATTTAATTTGCCGGAAGAGACGCTGAAAAAATCAATTAATGAACTGTCTGGCGGGGAAAAACAGCGTATTTCGCTGATTCGGAATCTGCAATTTTTACCCAGAGTATTATTGCTGGATGAAATAACCAGCGCACTGGATGAGAGTAATAAGCATAACGTGAACGAGATTATTCAGCGCTACGTGAAAGAGCAGGGCGTGGGCGTGCTGTGGGTCACCCATGACGCTGGTGAAATCGGTCATGCGGACGATGTGATTACCCTTAAACCGCATGCGGGTGGCATGGAGGAGCAGATTCATGACCGGGCATAACATTTCCAATGAATCGCTGGCGTTATCCATGGTGCTGGTGCTGGTGGCGATTATCGTCAGCTACCGGGAAAAGCTGGCGCTGGAAAAAGACATTCTCTGGAGCATCTGCCGGGCGGTGGTGCAGCTGGTTGCGGTGGGGTACGTGCTGAAAACGATTTTCAGCGTTAACGATGCGATCCTCACCCTGCTGATGGTGCTGTTCATCTGCTTCAACGCCGCGTACAACGCGCAAAAGCGCAGTAAATACATCAGCCATGCGTTTGTCTCTTCTTTTATCGCCATTACCACCGGGGCCGGGCTGACCCTGGCCGTGCTGATTTTTTCCGGGGCGATTACCTTCACGCCGATGCAGGTGATCCCGATTTCCGGGATGATTGCGGGCAATGCGATGATTGCCGTAGGGCTGTGCTACAACAATCTCGGCCAGCGCTTTAGCAGCCAACAGCAGCAAATTCAGGAAAAATTGAGCCTCGGCGCTACGCCGAAAGTGGCTTCGCAGCATCTGATTCGCGAGAGCATTCGCGCGTCGCTGATCCCGACGGTGGATTCCGCTAAAACGGTGGGGCTGGTGAGCTTACCGGGGATGATGTCGGGGCTGATTTTTGCCGGAATAGACCCGGTGAAGGCGATTAAGTACCAGATAATGGTGACCTTTATGTTGCTCTCGACCGCAAGCCTGTCGACCATTATTGCCTGCTACCTGACCTACCGGAAATTCTACAACTCGCGCCATCAGCTGGTGGTGAAGCAGCTGAAAAAGCCGTAGTCGTTTGATACCCCCGGCGGTTGATTGCCTGATGTGCTTCGCTTATCAGGCCTACGGGGCACCAGGCAGATTTGGTTTTTGTAGGCCGGGTAAGGCGAAGCCGCCACCCGGCAATGTGTCAGTTAATAAAGCAAAGAATAGAGCTGACGGCGGTATTTCGCCGCCAGCGCATCGCCGGTGCCCAGCGCCGCCAGAATTTCCTGCAGCATCTTGCGCGCCTGGCCATCTGCCGCGCCAAGATCCTTTTTAAGATGGCTGAACAGCAGCTCCAGCGCCTCTTCGTTACGCCCTACCTGATGCAGCTGGAGTGCAAGCTGTGAAGCCAGCGCCGCATCCTGCGGGTTGGCTTCCACCTGCTGCTGCAGCTGCTGGATTTCCGGCGTATCGGCGGCCTGTTTCAGCAGCTCAATCTGTGCGACCAGCCCCTGATAGCGGGTGTCCTGATCCTGCAGCGGCACGGTTTTCAGCGTTGCTTCTGCATCTTCCGAGCGGTTCAGCGCAATCTGGGTTTCCGCGAGCAACAGGCCAATCTGGCTGTCCTGATTTGACATTTGCCAGGCCTCTTTCAGCAGCGGCAGCGCGTCGGTGTAATTGCCTTCCTGCATCAGGGCCATTGCCTGCTGGGCCTTAAGTTCTTCTTCACGCGGCAGCACTTTATCGAGCAGGTTACGGATAACCTCTTCCGGCTGCGGGCCCTGGAAACCGTCTACCGGCTGGCCGTTCTGGAACAGATAGACCGTTGGAATGGCGCGCAGGCCGAACTGGGAGGCAATCATCTGTTCGGCGTCGCAGTCGAGCTTCGCCAGAATAAACTGGCCCTGGTACTGATTCGCAAGGCCTTCCAGCACGGGGGTTAACTGCTCGCAGTGCTGGCTGCGCGGCGACCAGAAGTAGAACAGGACGGGCACGGTCGCGGACTGCTCCAGCGTCTGGTGCAGGTTCGCTTCAGTAATGTTAACGATATATTGTGCAGACATGAGGCGTTCTCTTTAGTCGATTTCTCTGTTACATGGGGGCGAAGGCGAAACCTTCAACTCAGCCCCGCAGAATTTTGTCCATCATCCGGCCCGGCAGAAGGCGTTTAAGCACCATCACCGCGTGGGTCACCATCGTCACCGGATAGCGCATCTTCGGCTTCTCGCTGGTGAAAGCATGGCGCACTTTTTCAACCACTGCCTCCGGCCCAAGGGTAAAGCGTGCGGCAATACCTGGATTTTCGACGGGCTTATCGGCCTGAGTCTGGTTGACGTTTTCCGTGAAGCGGGTGCGGATGGGCCCCGGTTCAATCAGGCTCACCTTAATGCCGCTATGGCGCAGCTCCATGCGCAGAGCATCTGACCAGGCTTCCAGCGCGTATTTGCTGGCGGCATAAGCGCCGCGGCCCGGGGTCGAAATCAGCCCCATTACCGAAGAGGTCATGACGATACGGCCTTCAGCATGCGGCACCATGGCGGGCAGCAGGCGCATGGTGAGCTGATGCGCACCAAAGAAGTTGGCGGAAAACTGCTGCTCAAGCTGCGGGCGGGTGATGGTGTTGAGCGGGCCATACAGGCCAAAACCGGCGTTATTGAAAATGCCGTACAGGCGATTGCCGGTGAGCTGAATGATATCGTCGGCCGCACGGTCCACGCTTTCCGGCGAATCCAGATCGAGCAGAATGCCCGTGAACCCCATACCCGACATTCGGGCTACGTCTTCCGGCTTGCGGCAGGCGGCCAGCACCTGAAAGCCCTGACGCTTCAGTTCCTGCGCGCTTTCCAGCCCAATTCCGCTGGAACATCCTGTAATTAAGACCGTTTTTTGCATAACTTTACCTGAGGACAACGCCTGAGTTTCAGGAGTCGTGTTTAACTAAGGGAGCCAGACGTGTCGCCATCCAGTCGGCGATGAACGGCTGAGCGTCACGATTGGGGTGAATACCGTCATCCTGCATCCATTGCGGCTTCAGATAGACCTCTTCCATGAAAAACGGCAGCAGAGGAATATCAAACTCTTTCGCAAGCTGCGGATAAATCGCGCTAAAGGCCTCATTATACCGACGTCCGTAGTTAGCAGGCAGGCGAATTTGCATCAGCAGCGGCTCGGCGTTGGCGGCCTTCACCTGGCTGATAACGGTGCGCAGCGTTTGTTCCGTTTGCTGTGGCTGGAATCCGCGCAGGCCGTCGTTGCCGCCGAGTTCGACCAGCACCCAGCGCGGCTGGTGCTGTTTCAGCAGCGCCGGTAAACGTGCCAGCCCCTGCTGAGAGGTGTCCCCGCTGATGCTGGCGTTGACAACTTCGGTCTTTGGCTGCCACTTTTCATTCAGGAGCGCGGGCCACGCGGCGTTCGCCGCCATGCGATATCCGGCGCTCAGACTGTCACCGAGGATTAACAGCGTGTCGGCAAACGCGGCGCGGCAGGTTAACAGCAACAATAACAGGAACGGCAGATGCCAGCGGAAAACATACTTGAAGTTCATCATCTTAAGAAATCCGTCGGTCAGGGGGAGCAGGAGCTTTCCATCCTTACCGGAGTTGAGCTGCTTGTCAAACGGGGGGAGACGCTCGCGCTGGTGGGGGAATCCGGCTCCGGGAAATCCACGCTGTTGGCGATCCTCGCCGGGCTCGACGACGGCAGCAGTGGCGAAGTTACGCTGGTCGGTCAGCCGCTGCACAGGATGGACGAAGAGGCCCGCGCCGCGCTGCGCGCCCGCCATGTCGGCTTTGTCTTTCAGTCCTTTATGCTTATCCCGACGCTCAATGCGCTGGAGAACGTCGAGCTTCCGGCGCTATTGCGCGGAGAAAGCGACAGCCAGGGACGCGTTCACGCCAAAGCGCTGCTGGAACAGCTCGGGCTCGGCAAACGCCTGCATCATCTTCCGGCGCAGCTTTCCGGTGGGGAACAGCAGCGCGTGGCGCTGGCCCGCGCTTTTAACGGGCGGCCTGATTTGCTGTTCGCCGATGAACCGACGGGCAATCTCGACCGACAAACCGGCGATCGTATCGCTGAACTGCTGTTTTCCCTTAACCGCGAGCATGGCACCACGCTGATTCTGGTCACCCACGATCCGGAGCTGGCGGCACGTTGCGACAGAAGGCTGCGCCTGGTGAACGGACAGCTGCGGGAGGAGTCATGATTGCCCGCTGGTTCTGGCGCGAGTGGCGCTCGCCTTCGCTGCTGATTGTCTGGCTGGCGCTGAGCCTGGCGGTTGCCTGCGTGCTGGCGCTCGGCAACATAAGCGACCGCATGGACAAAGGTCTCAGCCAGCAGAGCCGCGAGTTTATGGCGGGAGACAGAACGCTGCGTACTGCTCGTGCCGTGCCGCCAGAGTGGCTGGCAAAAGCGCGAGAAGAGGGGCTGAAAGTCGGGGAGCAACTGAGTTTCGCCACCATGACTTATGCGGGCAACACGCCGCAGCTGGCAGACGTGAAAGCGGTAGAGGATGTTTACCCGATGTATGGCGAACTGGAAACCGACCCGCCAGGCCTGAAACCACAGCCCGGAACGGTGCTGCTTGCCCCACGTCTGATGGCGCTCCTGAACCTCAAACCGGGCGACACCATCGACGTGGGCGATGCCACGTTGCGGATAGCCGGTGCTGTTGTCCAGGAGCCTGACTCTGGCTTCAATCCTTTCCAGATGGCACCGCGCCTGATGATGAATATGGCCGACGTCGCGAAGACCGGCGCCGTTCAGCCCGGCAGCCGCGTCGGCTGGCGCTACAAGTTTGGCGGAACGCCGCAGCAAATCAGTGCTTACGAAAAATGGCTGCTGCCGCAGCTCAAACCCGATCAGCGCTGGATTGGGCTCGATCAGGATGAAGGTGCACTCGGTAAATCGCTCGAACGCTCCCAGCAGTTCCTTCTGCTCTCCGCTCTGCTGACGCTGCTGCTGGCGGTCGCCGCCGTGGCGGTGGCGATGGGGCATTACTGCCGCAGTCGCTACGATTTAGTGGCGGTGCTGAAAACGCTCGGTGCCGGACGCGCGCAGCTGCGCAAGCTGATCCTCGGGCAGTGGGCGATGCTGTTGCTGCTGTCGCTGGTCACCGGCGGGGTGATGGGGCGGGTGTTTGAAAACATCCTGATGGTGTTGCTCAAACCCGTGCTGCCCGCGGCGCTGCCGCCGGCCAGCCTGTGGCCCTGGCTGTGGGCAACCGGTGCGATGGTGGTGATTTCGGCGCTGGTGGGGATGCGACCATGGCGTTTGCTGCTGGCGACCCAGCCGCTGCGCGTGCTGAGGCGTGATGCGGTGGCGAACGCCTGGCCGCTGAAAATCTATATTCCGCTGATGACGATTGTTGTCGTTCTCCTGCTGGCCGCGCTGATGGGGGGCTCGATGCTGCTGTGGTCGGTGCTGGCAGGCGCGGTAGTGCTGGCCGTGCTGTGTGGCCTGGTGGGCTGGCTGCTGCTGAAGATGCTCCGGCGCGTCACGCTGAAGTCGCTGGCGCTGCGCCTTGCGGTGAGTCGCCTGCTGCGCCAGCCGTGGTCCACGCTCAGCCAGCTGGCGGCGTTTTCCCTCTCCTTTATGCTGCTGGCGCTGCTGCTGGTGCTGCGCGGCGATCTGCTGGACCGCTGGCAGCAGCAGCTTCCGCCGGAGAGCCCCAATTATTTTCTGATCAATATTGCTCCGGAGCAGGTGGGGTCGGTAAAAGCGTTTCTGGCCGACCATCAGGTGATTCCGTCCGCGTTTTATCCTATCGTCCGGGCACGCCTGACGGCGATTAACGGTCAGTCGACGGACGGCAACAAAGATGAAGCGCTCAACCGTGAACTGAACCTGACCTGGCAGAGCCAGGTGCTGGATCACAATACCGTCACTGCGGGGAGCTGGCCGCCGAAAGTGGGTGAGGTGTCGATTGAAGAAGGGCTGGCGAAGCGTCTGAACGTGGGTATTGGCGATAAGGTGACCTTCACCGGCGATACTCAGGCATTCAGCGCCAGGGTGAGCAGCCTGCGCAAGGTGGACTGGGAAAGCCTGCGGCCTAATTTCTTCTTTATCTTCCCGAACGGTGCGCTCGACGGTCAGCCGCAAAGCTGGCTGACCAGCTTCCGCTGGGATAGCGGTAATGCGCTGTTAACGCAGCTTAACCGCGAATTCCCGACCGTCAGCCTGCTGGATATCGGCGCGATTCTGAAACAGGTTGGGCAGGTGCTTGAGCAGGTCAGTCGGGCGCTGGAGGTGATGGTGGTGCTGGTGACGCTGTGCGGCGTACTGTTGCTGCTGGCGCAGGTGCAGGTTGGGATGCGCCAGCGTCATCAGGAACTGGTGGTATGGCGCACGCTCGGTGCCGGGAAGTCACTGCTGCGTACCACGCTGTGGGCGGAGTTTGCGCTGCTCGGGCTGGTGTCTGGTCTGGTGGCCGCAATCGGCGCAGAGACGGCACTCGCCGTGCTGCAAACTAAAGTGTTTGATTTTCCGTGGGAGCCTGACTGGCGTCTGTGGATTACGCTGCCGCTGTGCGGGGGAATATTGCTCTCGCTGTGCGGCGGCTGGTTGGGATTACGTCTGCTGAAAGGCAAAGCGTTATTCCGCCAGTTCAGTAGTTGATTTATTACCGTTATTAATTAAAGCCGGCCATTGTGCCGGTTTTTTATTTTAAGCGCACGAAAGGATAAATTAATTCTGTTAACCGCACGTTTTATTAAAAAACCATGCATACGAAAAGGACAATAAAAGTTAATATCCGATAAGTAAATGCGCGTCTTTTTATTTACCGGACCAAAAATTATCAGGGATATAACATGAAAATAACAAAAAATGCGCTGGCTCTCGCCGTCGGTGCCGCAGTGGCGTTAACGTCTATGGCCGCTCAGGCGGAAATCACGCTGCTCAAACAGGACCCGCAGGCGGGCAATCCACTGAGCCGTCTGAATTTCACCGTTGGGGGCAGTATCCGTCCTCAGTTTAATATGATGACCGGCGACGGTGATAAAGGTTCATATAAGCGTAATGGCTTCGATGGTGGCACCCGTTTCCGCTTTGCTGCCGATTATTATCTGTTCGATGATATTAGCTGGATCAGCTATTACGAACTTGGCGTGAATATTCCGGCGTTGTTCGACTGGGATAGCCATTATGCAGATGGGGCTAATAATACCCAGCGTCGTATGCTGTATACCGGCCTGAAAAGTAATACCTGGGGTACGTTAACCTTCGGTCAGCAAAACAGCGTGTATTACGATGTGGTCGGTGTGAAAACCGATATCTGGGATTACGACATGATTGGCCAGGCACCGGGTAACGGCATTAACGGTGACTACGATGGCTCCTATCGTTCCCGCAAAATGCTGAAATACAAGAAAACCGTGGGTGACGTTGACCTGTACGCTTCTTACCTGTTCAACGACAGTGAATATCTGCCGGGCAACGGTCTGCGCTACAAGCGTAAAGGCGGCGGTTCTCTGGGCGTGGATTACCACATCACTGACGATCTGACCTGGGGTTCCGCGTGGAACTACACCCGCGCCGATATGCGTAACCCGGACAACAACGACAGTAAAACCTACGATCAGAATATCCTCGGCACGGCGCTGAGCTATACCCCGGATAACTGGACGTTCTCCTTCGGCGGCGGCTGGTATCAGAACTACCTGACCACCAAAAAAGTCTCCGTTAATGACTACTTTGCGGGCGATGCGTGGGGTATTGAGTACTTCGCGGGCTACCAATTCCCAATTGGTCAGTACGGACTCAAATCCGTGCAGCCATACTTCATGGGTGACCGTCTGGAATATGTTAACGGACGGAACTACCAGCGCATCGACAACGGCGTGGGTATCAGCTTCAAGCTCGACTATGGCTTCCAGGTGGACTACGAACACGTCTTCACTTCAAGCACCGACGATCTTGGCGACATGAATCTGGTGCGTCTGCGCTACGATTTCTGATTTGGAACAATGCCCGGTGGCGGCTTTGTCTGATCGGGCCTACAGCTGATTTGTAGGCCCGCGCAAACGAAGTGCCGCCGGGCTTCAGAAGTCCCCAGATCAGGTAAGCGCAGCGCCGCCTGACAATCAGGCAACCGGGCAATCAATCAGGCTCTGAGCCACCCGGCCACTTCCTCATAATTCCCCTTAAATACAATCTTCTCCGCCTTCTTCTCAAGCTGATAGCGATACATCGGATCGTAATATTCGGCCAGCAGAGGTTTGAGCCAGCTAAAGTGTGCTTCTGTGGAACCATCACGCTGTTGTTCAACTAAAGCGGAATCCAGTTTTTCCTTCAGCTGAGCAAAGCGCTGGAGACCCAGGCGACGGCGAATGGCGAACAGGCCGTGGTGCAGATAGTCGCTGTACTCCTGCCAGCCTTTCTCTTCGCCACTGGCCTGCAGAAAATCGCGATGCATGCGGGTGAAATACTCCTCGCGCAGGCGTTCAAGGCGAATCTCAAACGGGTCGTCCACCACCGCAATCGAAGCCTTCGCCATGCTGTTTCGCAGGCATTCCGGCAAGTGGTTGGCACCGATCATATGACCTTCATCCTCCAGCACCCAGCGCGGCGCATCGCGTTGCAGCATCTCGACGGCCAGCGCATTTTCAAAGCTGGCCTGTGAAAGCTGCGGCACCAGCGTACGGCCAAACGACGAACCGCGGTGATGGGCAAGGCCTTCCAGATCGATACCCGCCGCATGTGCCCGTATAAGATCGGTTTTACCGTTCCCCGTACAGCCGCCAACCAGCACCATCGGGCGCTGAACGATTTCCGCTGTTGCGGCGATGGCCGCCTGGCGCAGCGACTTATAGCCGCCGACGATCAGCGGCACGTCGATACCTGCTTCGCGCAGCCACGCTTGCGTAATATGCGAGCGCTGACCGCCGCGGGCGCAGCAGAGATAAGCTTCAGGATGTTGGTGAAACGCCTCCACCCAGCGCCCGATGCGCTGTTGGCGCTTCTCCCCCTTCACCAGAGAGTGACCGAGCTTGAGTGCAGCCTCGGCACTGTGACGCTTATAGCAGGTGCCGACTGCGGCGCGCTCTTCGTCGTTCATCAGCGGCAGGTTGATGGCTGCTGGCAGCGCACCCTGCTGAACTTCGACGGGGGCACGCACGTCGATGATGGGCGTTCCGGTACGCAAAATGGCGCGGAAATCCGTCCCATTAGTCATGGAAAAATCCTTAATGAAAAAGCATAGGGGGATTTTACGCGCGGAAGAGGAGGCCGGGGAAGGCGAAGATCAATCCCCGGCCAGAAAGGTTAAGCAAGTTTTGACTGCGCCCAGGTGATGCCGCTGGCGTATTCAGGCGGCAGCAGAGGAACAAGCGCTTCAAGCGTTGCACTCAGGCGGCCAGTGTCGCTGTCGTTGAGGTTCAGATGGCCGACCTTACGGCCTTCGCGCACCTCTTTGTCGTACCAGTGCAGGTGCACCAGCGGCAGCTTCAGCCAGTCATAGTTCAGGTCGGTACCAATCAGGTTGACCATCACAGAAGGGCTGTTCACCACCGGCGGCGGCAACGGCAGGCCGATTATGCCGCGCAGGTGCAGCTCGAACTGGCTGATTGATGCGCCATTTTGCGTCCAGTGCCCGCTGTTGTGCACGCGTGGGGCAAGCTCGTTAATCAGCAGGCCTGCCGGAGTGATGAAGCACTCCATCGCCATCACGCCAACATAGTTCAGCTCGTTCATGATTGCCGCCAGCATGGTTTCCGCCTGCGACTGCTGCTGAACATTCGCCTGAGGGAACGCTACGCTGACGCGCAGAATGCCGTTCTGGTGCAGGTTATGCGTCAGGGGATAAAACACCGTGCTGCCGTCGTGCGCACGAGCGCCAACCAGCGAAACTTCACCGCTGAAGTTGATGCCCTGTTCGACGATGCATTCGCCGTAGCACTCATCCGGCAGCTGATCCGTATCCCCGGCGCGCAGACGCCATTGCCCGCGGCCATCGTAACCGCCGGTGCGGCACTTAACGATAGCCAGTTCGCCCAGGCGATCGAACACGCCAGGCCATTCGGCTTTTTCTGCCAGCAATTGCCACGGGGCGGTCGCCAGCCCGAGTTTGTCAAACAGCTGCTTTTGCGTCAGGCGGTCGGCGATGACGGGAAAAACGTCGCGGTTCACAAACGCTTTATGCAGCGCCAGTTCACGGGTTAATGCGGTTTCCGGCCAGCGTTCGATTTCTGCGGTGATGACGCTTTGCTGAAAGGGAACCGCCTCCGGATCGGCTTCTAAGCCAACCGGCCACACGCTGATGCCCAGAGGTTCACCGGCCTGGCGCAGCATGCGGCCCAGCTGACCGTTGCCAAGAACGCAGACCTGCTTCATGCCGCACCCCTTGGGTCCGGGTTGTCCAGCACTTCGTCGGTCTGCGCTTTGCGCCAGTCCGCCAGGCGCTGATGCAGTTCAGCGTCATGGGTCGCCAGAATCTGCGCGGCCAGCAGAGCGGCGTTGGCTGCGCCTGCTTTACCGATTGCCAGCGTACCAACGGGAATGCCGCGTGGCATCTGAACGATGGAGTAGAGGCTGTCGACGCCGCTCAGGGTGGCGCTTTGCACAGGAACGCCCAGAACGGGCACCAGCGTTTTTGCGGCGATCATGCCCGGCAGATGCGCGGCACCGCCAGCCCCTGCGATGATGACCTGGTAACCTTTCTCTTCTGCCGTTTCGGCAAAGCTAAAGAGTTTGTCCGGCGTGCGGTGTGCAGAAACCACTTCCACGTGGTGCGGTACGTTCAGGGTATCGAGGATTTCAGCGGCAAACTGCATGGTCGCCCAGTCGCTTTTGGACCCCATTACGATGGCGATACGCGCCGGATTGTTGCGGGAAGACATGCGTCTTAAAACTCCTGTGGGTGTGGATCACACGGCATTGAAGGCCACAGAGAATAGCACGGAAAACCGGCAAGGAAAACGGTTGCGCGGATAAAGTCGGGGGGAGATATATGCCAGAGAAAAGCGGTAATTTGCCCCCGACTTTTACTCGCGGGGGCAAAAGACTACTTCTGAATCAGATAGCGAATGGTCGGGCCATCCTGTTGAATATCCAGGACGGTATAGCCGTGATTGGCGGCGTCGAGAGGAATGTTATTGATGGATTGCGGGCAGTCGCTGACCACCTCCAGGATCTCACCCTTCTTCAATGACGGCATCGCTTCCAGCGTGGCCACGGCAGGATACGGACAAGGTTCACCGACCATATCCAGACGGTAATCAGGAACGAGCGTTTTCATACGGCCTCCTGCTCATTGCGGGGGAGTGAAGTGCGACGGCGGAAGAAGCGTTTTTCCCAGACGATCACCAGCAGCAGCGCCAGTGCCAGCAGGCAGTAGGTTACCAGCAGTCCGCCGTAAGGGCCGAAGGTGTCCAGCAGATTGACTTTATCCCAGTGGGTGGCAAGCGGGGAGAGATCGTCCCAGTAATAGGCCAGCAGGGTGGAGCCAATCACGTTGCCCAGGCCCACCCACCAGTAGTGAACCTGCCCTTCAACCGCCCGGTACATCCATCCCGTTTCGCAGCCGCCCGCGAGAACAATACCAAAGCCGAACAGCAGTCCGCCCAGCACGGCATTCGGGCCCGCCCACATGATTTTCGGCTCCATGCCCAGCTGCACATAGCTAAAGATGCCAATGGCGCTGGCGGCCATGCCAAAAATAATCGCTTTCGCCATCGTGGTTCGTCCCGTGATCCACATATCACGGAACGCGGACGTAAAGCAGATCTGCGCACGTTCGATAAGCACCCCAAAGCCGATGCCGAACAGCATGGCGATGCCGAGTTTAGGATGACTGGATGCGGTCAGCAGCGCCCAGCCGATCATGCCGAAAAAGAAAATCACGCCAAGTCGAAAACGACGGCGGGCCTGATTCGGTTTTTGGGTTAACGGCGAAGCGGCAGAGACTTTTTGCATCTTCACCGGGATACGAAATATCGGCAGCAGGGTGAAACGGGCGCCAAACCAGGAGCCTATGGCTGTGGCGATGGCAAAGAACCAGGCGTGGAGGGAAAACTGCGGAATGCCGGTAAAAAAGGCTGCCAGGTTACAGCCCATGGCCATGCGTGCGCCAAAACCGGCAATAATGCCGCCGACGATGGCCTGAAAAATTCGAATGCGGCTGCGGGGAAAACGTAGCTTCACGTTATTGGCCCACAGCGCAGCGGCAAAGCATCCGCCGAACATGCCGAGGATCATCATGCCGTCGATACGCTCCAGCGGCGTACCCTCAAGATGGATGAGCTTATAGTAGCTCCATGTTTCTGCGTGAACGCCTGCGAGCTGCAGCAGCTGTCCGCCCCAACGGGTGAACTCACCCGTCACGGCCCAGAAGGTGCCCGTGAGACCAAAGTAGTAGGTGGAAAGAATGCCTGCGGCGATAACGGTGGGAACCGGTGACCAGAATTTGACCAGCCAGGTTTGTTTAAAGTGTTGCCATGTCATAGTAAATGCCTCTGAACTCAGAAGGGTCATTTCCCGCTAGCGGGTAAAAAGAGACGAGAGGATACGTGACTTGCGGGAAGAAAAACCTCGAAGAGATCAACACAATTCGCCACGGCGATGCGCTGTAATAATCAGGCGAAGAGAGGGCTGATGTTTGTGCTGCTGTAAATTTGCCGCACCGTGAGGGGAAATGCGGTAAAATTGTTGCCTGACTGTGAAAACTGCTGCGATACGCGCGCAGTACAGCATGAACATGAGGAGAACCTATGCTGCAAATACTTCGCACCCCGGACGGGAAAAAGTTTCTCACGGCCGTCGCCATCGTTTTTATCGTTGCCGTGACGGTGATATCGAAAGTGACGTTCCAGGGCGTTGAGGATCAGTACAATCTGCCGATGGATCAGTGGAGCGTATCGATGTACTTCATGCAGGGCGCATGGGCGGCCATCTACAGCATTATGTTCACCATTATCGGTTCGCTGCCGTTTGGTTTCTATTTCCTTGGGCCGAAAGACGATCGCGGCTGATCTTGCGGGCGTCAGGGAAGGGGCTCCTGCCGCTTAAGTGACTGAAGATAGCTACACAGCATGTCTGCCAGCGCTGACGCCCGCTGCTCAATCTCTTCTTCCGTACGCGGGCGCTGAGAAAACGCGTGCCCGACGGCGCTGAGCGTTACCATCAGTAATTCTGCCGCCTGCACCCGATCTGCCTCCGGCGTGAGCGGTAAAAAGGCGGTCACAAAATCCTGAAAAAAGCTTTCGTTACCCGCTTTCGCCTCCTGGGCTTCGGGCGCATCGCGATAGAGCGGTGCCGCGTCGTTCAGGGCCACTCGCATTCCCGCCTCTTCGCACTCAGAGCGCACAAAGATATGCACCAGCCGACTTAGCCTCTCCAGAGGCGGCAGTCGCTCATCCTGAAGCGTCTTCTTAAGCAGCGCTGAATTTTGCTGCCATTCATCCTGCTGAAGGCGAAATAAAATTGCCGCCTTATTCGGAAAATATTGGTACAGCGAACCAATGCTGATCCCGGCCCGTTCGGCGACTCGCGCGGTAGTAAAGCGGGCGGCGCCCTCCTGCGCTAAAACCTGAGTGGCCGCCTGCAAAATGGCGGTTACGACGCTGGCAGAGCGTATCTGTTTTGGCTCTTTTCTTGTGGAAATACGCGGAGTTAGCCTGTCGTTCTGCGGCATCACTGGACCTCTCTGGAATGCGAATAGCCTAAAAGTTTACCTCCCCTCATTATAGTAATGCGATTAATTATTCACATTTATGAGGACAAAGAGATGAATAATACCTTAACGACCGCGCCGCTGGCTCCGCTGCTGACACGCCTTTTTGCGCAGGCGGATGAAGCCAACCTGGCGGAGAACGTGGAGTGGTCTGACGAAGAAGTCACACGCCTGATGCACAGTAAAACGGAATATGCGGCCTTTTACGGCCAGCTGAAAACGCTGTGGCTGCCGGTATCACGGGAAACGGGGAAGCTGCTGTATATGCTGGCCCGAAGCTGTCAGGCGCGCCAGATTGTTGAGTTTGGCACTTCGTTTGGGATCTCAACCCTGCATCTGGCGGCGGCGCTGCGCGACAACGGCGGCGGGCAGCTGATCAGCAGCGAGTTCGAACCTTCTAAAGTGCTGCGCGCTCGCGAGCATATTGCCGAAGCAGGGCTGAGTGATTTGGTGGACATTCGTGAAGGGGATGCGCTACAGACGCTGTCTCGCGATCTGCCTGCACAAATCGATCTGCTGCTGCTGGACGGTGCGAAAGCGCTCTACCCGGAGATTCTGGCCCGTGTGGAATCCCGCTTACGTCCGGGCGCTTTACTGATCGCAGACGATGCCGATCATAGTCCGGAGTACGTTGCGTGGGTCCGCAATCCGGCCAATGGCTATCTGTCGATGCCTTTTAATGACGATGTGGAAATCTCGGTGCGTCTGGGGTAATTCAGAACGGGAAGGCGATGAGTTCGACGTTATCTTCGGTCACTTTGACCATCGATCCTTCCGTGTGCCATGCCCCAAGCACCACGCGAAACGCGGGCTGACCGTTGGCATTCAGTTCGTGTACCGCCGGGCGATGGGTGTGCCCGTGGATGAGCCATTGCACCTGATGTTTTTCCATCACCTCAACAACCGCCTGCGGGTTAACGTCCATGATGGTCATGGCCTTATGGCTGTTGGCGGCTTTGCTGCCGTCGCGCATTTTGGCAGCGATGCGGCGGCGAATAAACAAGGGCAGGGCGAGGAACAGCTTCTGCAGCCAGGACTGGTGTACTTTGGCGCGGAACGCCTGGTAACCAGCGTCGTCAGTACATAGCGTATCGCCGTGGAGAATTAAAACCGGACGACCGTAAAGGCTGAGACGTTGTTCTTCCGGCAGCAGAATCATGCCGCTTTCGCGGGCGAACTGCCTGCCGAGCAGGAAATCACGGTTGCCGTGAATGAAGTAGCAGGGTACGCCAGAATCCACCAGCGTTTTGATTTCACGAGCTATTTCACGATGAAGCGGTTCGGGATCGTCATCGCCAATCCAGGCTTCGAACAGATCGCCAAGAATGTACAGCGCATCGGCGCTGCGTGCTTCACCGCGTAAAAAACGCAGAAAACCGGCGGTAATCGCCGGTTCTTCTGTATGCAGGTGCAAATCTGCAATAAAAAGCGTCGCCACGAATTACTCGCTGACGGTCACGCTTGTGATGATAACGTCTTCTTTAGGCACGTCCTGGTGCATGCCGCTGCGGCCTGTTGCCACGGCTTTGATCTTATCAACCACGTCCATGCCTTCAACCACTTCTGCAAACACACAGTAGCCCCAGCCCTGCATGCTTTCGCCGGAGAAGTTCAGGAAGTCGTTGTCAGCCACGTTGATGAAGAACTGTGCGGTGGCAGAGTGTGGCGCCTGAGTACGGGCCATTGCCAGCGTACCACGGGTGTTTTTCAGGCCGTTGTTGGCTTCGTTTTTGATCTGATCTTTGGTGGCTTTCTGATTCATGCCTGGCTCGAAGCCGCCGCCCTGGATCATAAAACCGTTGATTACACGGTGGAAAATGGTGTTGTTGTAAAAACCTTCGCGGCAGTAGTCCAGGAAGTTTTTAACTGTTTCAGGCGCTTTATCATCAAAAGTTTTGATAACGATATCGCCGTGATTAGTGTGGAAAGTAACCATTTTTGCATCCTGTTCCGATATAGTGGTGCGAATACCCGCTGACGGGTCACGTATAGGCGGTTGTTATAGCATAACCGCCGGGTTCGATCACCTTGCAATGCGTGCTGCTTCCGGATTGAATTACGGGTAGAATACGCCGTTTACGATCACACACGTCCACATGGAATCTTCAATGTTAAAAATCTTTAATACACTGACGCGCCAAAAAGAGGAATTCAAACCTATTCATGCCGGAAAAGTGGGCATGTACGTGTGTGGTATCACCGTTTACGATCTCTGTCATATCGGCCACGGCCGGACTTTCGTTGCCTTCGATGTGGTGTCACGCTACCTGCGTTTCCTCGGCTACGATCTGAAGTACGTGCGCAACATTACCGATATTGACGACAAAATCATCAAACGCGCTAATGAAAACGGCGAGGATTTTGTGGCGCTGGTCGACCGCATGATCGTCGAAATGCACAAAGATTTTGATGCGCTGAATATCCTGCGCCCGGACAGCGAGCCGCGCGCGACGCACCACATTCATGAGATCGTTGAGATCACCGAAAAGCTGATCGCCCGCGGTCACGCCTACGTCGCGGAAAATGGCGACGTGATGTTCTCCGTGCCAAGCGATCCCAACTACGGCCTGTTGTCGCGCCAGGATCTGGAGAATCTCCAGGCGGGCGCGCGCGTTGACGTGGTCGACGTAAAACGCAACCCGATGGACTTCGTGCTGTGGAAAATGTCGAAAGCGGACGAGCCGAGCTGGCCTTCTCCGTGGGGCGAAGGGCGTCCGGGCTGGCATATCGAATGTTCGGCGATGAACTGCAAACAGCTGGGGTCGCATTTCGACATTCACGGCGGCGGTTCAGACCTGATGTTCCCGCACCACGAAAACGAAATTGCGCAGTCCACCTGTGCGCACGATGGCGAATACGTGAATACCTGGATGCACTCCGGGATGGTGATGGTCGATCGCGAGAAGATGTCTAAATCGCTCGGCAACTTCTTCACCGTGCGTGACGTGCTGAAGTATTACGACGCGGAAACCGTGCGTTACTTCCTGATGTCCGGCCATTACCGCAGCCAGCTGAACTACAGCGAAGAGAACCTGAAGCAGGCGCGCTCGGCGCTGGAGCGTCTGTATACCGCGCTTCGCGGGACGGATCCTTCCGTTGAAGCCGCAGGGGGTGAAGCGTTCGAAGCCCGTTTCCGCGAGGCAATGGATGACGACTTCAACACGCCGGAAGCTTACTCCGTGCTGTTTGATATGGCGCGTGAAGTGAACCGTCTGAAAGGCGAAGAGATGGCTGCGGCTAACGCCATGGCCTCCCATCTGCGTCAGCTCTCTGCCGTACTGGGCCTGCTGGCACAGGATCCGGAGCTCTTCCTGCAGGGCGGTGCGCAGGCTGACGATGGCGAAGTGGCGGAAATCGAAGCGTTGATTAAGCAGCGTCTGGAAGCGCGCCAGTCGAAGGACTGGGCCGCAGCGGATGCCGCGCGTGACCGTCTGAACGAGATGGGCATCGTGTTGGAAGATGGTGCCCAGGGCACTACCTGGCGCCGTAAGTAAGTCTGTCATGCCTGGTGGCACTTATGCTAACCGGGCTGGAAGAGAAAGCAGGCCGGGTGAGGCGTAGCCGCCACCCGGCCTTTTTTATCTCCGTCTCCGCCACAATAATCCTGGTAACTACATCCACTGCGGAGAATCTCTCATCCGATATTTCTCTGTGCTTTGCGCCGTTGCGGCACGATATCGCTGTTATCCGTTTCAGGCGATCGTGAGCGAGGGATTATTAAGGTCCGGGATTTTTCTTATTTTCCACAGGGCTTCACTTCATGTATTCATGGAGCTTATTGGATACTTGCCCCGCTATTGTCGATGTAATTGTAATGCACTGATTTATCACAATTATATTGTTGCTGTGATGCTTTAATCATTCATGGCATTTATTCTTTGTGCTGGGTTTTGAATCTGAAGGTATTGTTAAAATTAAGCATTTTATGAAATGATAATTAAGTCTGTTTTATCGTTGATATCTCTCACCTTAAATGCTGCCAGTCATCATGCGCCATCATGATGCCACAAGGATTGTATTATTATGTATTTAGTCAATAGCGTCAGTATTAGCAAATGGTCAATGCGGGCCGTTTTATTATTGTTTGTTGCAGGAATGATTAGTGGTTGCCAAAAAAATATACAACCAAATTCTGATTCTGAATCGCTAGTCACTGTCACTCCCGTTATTCCCCCCGTTCCGAGGACATACCCTTCGTCGACAAATATAACAGAAGATCAGAGTGACAATACGAGCAGGGCTAATGCTGCGAAGGGCGGCGTGGTCTCCAACTGTGAACGCGAACTGCTTGCCCTCTCTAAAGTGAACAAGAACGTCTACGTGCAGAAGAAAGCGGCTTTTGATGAACTGTTAAGAAATGCTGCTGTTTATACTGAAGTACGTGAAGATATTGGCGCTGAGACGCGGGGAACGATGGATGCGCTTTATAAATATAAAACGCAGAAGCTCTGTAATGATATAGCACAATCCGTTCGTGAATCGCTGATCGCCAAGGGAGAGAACTTCAGATGATATTTAACAGGAAGCGCATTTTTTTTTTACACTGTCGATAGTCACCGCCAGTATTCTGGCGGCTAGTGTTAATGCCAGTGATAATAATGCGACAGTCGATTCACTGAATGTGATTACTGCCCAATCCAGTGATATCCCGGAATTATTAATGGAGAGAACGATCTCTCTTCCACCTGCCGTTACTGAAAAGAAAACCAAAAAGCCCGTCAAAAAAGCGAACGTTGAGGAGTCCACCCCGGCTCAGGTGAACGCCCATTCACAAGACTATGCTGCGTTGCAGAAAAAACTTGTTGAGTCGCAAAAAAAGATCGAGCAGCTGGAAACCCAGCGGCAAAGCGTACAGCAGCAGCTTGATGAAAAAAGTCAGCAGCTTGCGGCACTCATTAAGGCGCAATCGAGTGGGAAAGCTTCAGACGATGCACAGAAGGTACAGCTGGGTGACCTGCAAACGCAAAATGCGGCGCTGAAAAAGCAGATTACAGCGCTAACTGCCGCCCAAATCAGCAACTCGCTGGAGCTTGCCGCAGTCAAAACGCGCGACAGCGAGGCTGTTTCACAACTGAAAAAGCAGTTGGTGGAGAGCCAAAACAGGGCCACTGCGCAGGACAAGCAGATTGCTGAGCTGACGGCGAAACAATCCGCGAATGAGAAAGCGCTGGCGCTGGCTAACAGTGGCGAAAGTAAAGCGCTGACCGCCTTAAAACAGTCGTTAAGCCAAAGTCAACGTGAAGCCGAAGCGCTGAAGAAGTCACTTTCAGCGGCAAATGCGAAACAGCGTGAGAATGAAAAAACGTTGGCGATGAGCCAGGAAACAGCCTCGGGGTTGATGCAGCAGGTCAGTGACTTAACGGCGGCTCAGGAAGCAAATGCCAGGAGCCTCGCGGAAGAAAAAACCGGTAGCAACAAGGTGGTTGCCGATCTGAAGCAGTCCCTGGATCTCAGCCAGAAAGAAGCCGCCGCACTGAAAAAATCGCTGTCTGACCGCCAGAACAGCGTGGATGCCCTGACGAAGAAGGTCGCGGATCTGAACGCGACCCAGGAAGCAAACGCTAAAGCGCTGGCCGCGGCGAAAGCCGGAGACAGCAAAGCGGTTGCCGATCTGAAGCAGTC
>NZ_JBFLVD010000005.1:0-14775 GCF_040750395.1 Scandinavium sp. UTDF21-P1B | reverse complement strand
GATCTGAAGCAGTCCCTGGATATCAGTCAGAAAGAAGCCGCCGCACTGAAAAAATCGCTGTCTGACCGCCAGAACAGCGTGGATGCCCTGACGAAGAAGGTCGCGGATCTGAACGCGACCCAGGAAGTAAACGCTAAAGCGCTGGCCGCGGCGAAAGCCGGAGACAGCAAAGCGGTTGCCGACCTGAAGCAGTCTCTGGACCTCAGCCAGAAAGAAGCCGCCGCACTGAAAAAATCGCTGTCTGACCGCCAGAACAGCGTGGATGCCCTGACGAAGAAGGTCGCGGATCTGAACGCGATCCAGGAAGTAAACGCTAAAGCGCTGGCCGCGGCGAAAGCCGGAGACAGCAAAGCGGTTGCCGATCTGAAGCAGTCGCTTAGCGCGAGCCAAAGTGAAGTGGCCGGGCTGAAAAAGAACGTCAGTGAAAGCCAAATTTCAACAGAGGATCTGAAAAAACAGATAGCCCAGCTGACGGCTAACCTGTCCGAAGGCGCGAAGTCGCTGACGCAGGTTAAGCAGCAGTTGAGTGAGAGCCAGGCTCAGACTGCGGCGCTGACGAAGCAGCTGGCAACGGTGAATCAGTCTCAGGATCAAAACGCGAAGTCCGCGGTGCAGATGAAAGCGTCTTTAAAAGAAAGCCAGGATCTGGCGAAGGATCTGCTGGCGAAGAATGCGGATTTGATCGCCGAGGACAAGCGTAAAGCGGAGCAAATCGCATCGGTGCAGCAGTCGTTAGTGGAAAGCCAGAAGCAGCGTGAGGCAGTGGAGAAAAACTGGCAGGACGCCAGCGGGAAACTGAAAGAGCAGGAAAAACAGCTGGCCGCTCTTCGCAACCAGAAGCCAACTGCCGTCGACACGCCGGAGCCCAAATCGCAAAACGAAGTGCGTTCCTACGCGCTCGGCACGCTGTGGGGGCAGGAAGTGAACGGTGCGATGAAGAAGGTGAAATCCGATGGTATTCCCCTGGAGCTCTCGCAGGTTATTTATGGGGTCAGCGATTCGCTTAAGGGCCAGTACCGGGTCCCTGAGCAAAAAATCATGGATCAGCTGGAGGCGATGAACAAGCAGGTATTGGCTAAGAATCAGCCAGCTGAAAGCAGCAGAGGTCCTGATAAATTCCTTCAGTCTTTCAGCCAGAAGCCGGGGACCAAACGCGCTGAAATGGGCTATTACTACCGGATGCTGAACAGGGGAGAAGGGAAAATTACCGACGGTGACGTGGTGGCGATTTCCGTTAAGGAGAGCCTGGCAAACGGCAAAGTGATTAAGGATATGACGAAGACGGGCAAGGTGCTCGCGCTGCCGCTGGCAAACTTCCCGCCGCTGTTCTCATCGGCTATTCGCCAGATGAATAATAAAGGCAAGCTGAGGATGGCGGTACCGCCAGAGCTGGCGTACGGCGTGCAGGGTCGACCGCCGGAGATCCCGCCGAATTCAATCATGGTGTATGACATTACGGTGGTGGACGTGCGCCCCGGCGAGGGGAAATAAAGGTCTGTTCAGGCCCGGCTCTGCCGGGCTTTTTTATGCCGATTCCCGGGCAATCAGCTGGCCGGAAAGCGTGATGCGTTGGGTCTGTAACTCAGGCTCTTTCAGCTTGCGGATAATCACCCCGGCAGCCTGACGGCCGGTCTCTTCGCTGGCGGAGGAGACATAGGTAAACGACGGTGAGGTGAGATTCACGTGCAGCATATCTTCGAAGCCTATCAGCGCCACCTGCTGAGTCAGAAACACGTCCTTCCCGATAGTTCGCCCGACCTGATGAATGCCGTTGATGCAGCCAATCATGGCGTCCGGCGAATGGCAGAGCAGGGCGGTGATGGTGTTGTGTTTTTCCAGCAGCTGTCGGGTGGCAAGGCCTGCAGCCTGGGTATCGTCGTTACAGGCCGGAGCGAAGTCTTCTTTCCACACCATGCCATTTTGCGTCAGCGCGCTGCGAAACCCCTGTAGCCGCTGCTGGCGGATCAGGCAGTCGGCCTGGCCGCCGATGTAGCCGATGCTGCGGTGCCCACGTTCAATCAGATAGCGGGTGGCGAGACTTGCAGCCTGGCGGTTATCGCGCATCACCATGTTGCAGTTTTCTTCCATCAGCGACTGAGAAACGACCACTAGCGGCAGAGGACAGTCGCGAATCAGCTCCGGCAGCGCTGCACGCGTGGTGTCAGACGCGAGATAAATAACGCCTGCCACGCCCTGCTGCTTAAAGGAGAGCAGACAGCGTTCGAGGCTTGAATGATCGTCAAGCGGCTGGCCGAGAAAGACCATATATCCCTGTTTTTCCAGCTCCTGAACGACGCTCGCCATCACCTTGATGGAAAAGCTGTCGCTGAAGTCGCGCAGGATAAGGCCAATAAGATTGGAGGTATTGGCGCGAAGGTTTGCTGCGGCAACGTTATGCACATAGCCGAGTTGAGTAATAGCAGCCTGAACTTTCTCGATGGTGGCGTCGGAAATCTTTCCCTTCTGGCGCAGGACCAGCGAGACGGTTGAGACGGACACGCCCGCCTGCTTCGCCACATCAATAATGCTGACTTTTTTCAAACCTGCTCCCTGAAAAACCGCCCTAATCAGTCAGTTAAAACACCGTCTCCTGCACAGGCAGGAGACGGTGGACAGCGTAACATTTTCCGCTTATTTGCCAATCATCGTCGACATGGTTTGTGCGATAAATTGCGCTCTGGCACCAAAAATCACCTGAATACCTTTGTCGCCGACAAACACCACGCCGCGCGCGCCGACGGCATTGAGGCCATCTTTATCGACGATGTCACTCTTCGCCACTTCCAGACGCAGACGGGTGATGCAGGAACCGACGGAGTCGATGTTCTGTGCGCCACCCAGCAGGCCGATGATTTCGGTAGCCAGTTCGGTGTCCGTTTTGTCATTGGCGTTGGCGGTCACGCTGGTGCGACCCGGCGTTTTCACGTCAAAGCGGCGGATCACGAAGCGGAAGGTGAAGTAGTAAATCAGGCCCATCGGGATGCCGATGATCACCGCGCTCAGGAAGTTGGTCTGGTAGCCGTTGAACGACGGCAGGATGCCGAACGACAGGTAATCGATGAAGCCCGCCGAGAACGACTTAGCGATGTGCGCATGCATCAGGTACATCGTCATATAGGCCAGACCGGCCATGATGGCGTTGAAGACGTACAGCACCGGCGCCACGAAGATGAAGGTGAACTCTACCGGCTCGGTGATGCCGGTCAGGAAGCAGGTCAGGGCCGCAGAGAACAGGATACCGGCGGCAATTTTTTTGTTCGCCGTGTGTGCTTCGTGGTACATCGCGAGACACGCCGCAGGCAGCGCGAACAGCATCAGCGGGAATTCGCCCTGCATGAACTTACCGGCATTCTGGTAGCTGTCGCTGCTGAAGGACTTCACGCCTTCTTCCAGCATTTTGAACCAGATGGTCTGGTCGCCGTGAATCACCTGGCCTGCCTGAGTGGTGTAATCGCCAAAGGAGTACCAGAACGACGGATACCAGATGTGGTGCAGCCCAAGCGGGATCAGCGCACGTTCCACCAGGCCAAAGATAAAGGTTGATGCCGCCTGATTGTCGCCGTTTACCACCACGGAAAGCGCGTCAATGCCGGACTGAATGTGCGACCAGATGTACGGCAGCAGCAGGCCCATAATGAAAGAGAGGAAGGCGGTAGCGATAGCCACGAAGCGCTTGCCGGAGAAGAAGCCGAGGAATTCCGGCAGCTGCATCTGGTGGAAGCGGTTGTAGCACCAGGCCGCCAGCACGCCGCAAATCAGGCCGCCGAAGACGCCCATTTGCAGCGTCGGAATGCCGACCACCATCGCATATTTCCCGCCCTGAGAAGCCATTTCCGGCGTAATGCTCAGCACTGTGCTGATGGTGATGTTGGTGACGAACACCGAAACCGCCGCCGACAGCGCCGCAATGCCGGATTCGGACGCCAGCCCCACGGCGGAACCGATGGCGAACAGCATCGGCAGGTTATCGAAAATGACGCCCCCGGCGTTCATCATCAGCGGCAGATGGAACTTATCGCCGAACGCCAGCAGCAGACCGGCGGCGGGCAGAAGCGAAATTGGCAGCATTAAGGCGCGGCCAATCATGGATAGTTTTGACAATGATTTAACAAACCCTGAGAACAGACTCATGCTGTTTTCCCCCGACCTGAGATCTGAGATGCACTGATTACGTGCTGTTATTGTGAGTAGAACGTTTTAGTAGAACGTTCTACTTATCGTCTGAGAAGTAGCCAGGTTACGCAACTTAAATTTCACAACTGGTCATAGGATTTACTGATTTTTTTGAAGTGGATCTAAAAAATGTGCGGAAGGTGAGGGCTGAACAAACTGCCGGATGGCGCTGCGCTTATCCGGCCTACGGGGTAATCAGGCTTGAGGAGAAACGTAGGCCCGGCAAACGCCGTGCCGCCGGGCAAAAAAATGCCGGATGGCGATAAGCGCTCATCCGGCATGCAAATACATTCTATTACGCGGTAACGGTAATGCTCTGCCCGGCAAAGCTCACGGTCTGCCCGGCGACGATTTTGCAGCGCTTGCGGGTTTCGACGGCGCCGTCAACGCTCACCAGGCCGTCGGCGATGACGTTTTTCGCCTGCGCGCCGCTTTCGGTCCAGCCTTCGAGTTTTAACAGATCGCACAGCTCAACGTGCGGGTGTTTGCCAAGTGAAAAAGTGGCCATTATTTTACTTCCTCTGGATCATGATATTCTTCGCACGCCTGCAGCGTGTTCTGGATAAGCGTGGCAACCGTCATTGGGCCCACGCCGCCAGGTACCGGAGTGATGTAAGACGCGCGCGCGGCGGCATCTTCAAAAATCACATCTCCCACCACTTTCCCGCTTTCCAGACGGTTGATGCCCACGTCGACCACAATCGCGCCTTCTTTAATCCACTCGCCTGGAATAAAGCCAGGTTTACCGACGGCCACGACCAGCAGGTCGGCGTTTTCAACGTGCTGACGCAGGTTTTTGGTGAAACGGTGAGTCACGGTGGTGGTGCAACCCGCCAGCAGCAGCTCCATGCTCATCGGGCGACCGACGATGTTGGATGCGCCAATGATCACTGCATTCAGCCCGTAGGTGTCGATATTGTAACGCTCAAGCAGGGTCACAATGCCGCGCGGCGTGCACGGGCGCAGACGAGGAGCGCGCTGACACAGACGGCCTACGTTATACGGATGGAAACCGTCAACGTCTTTATCCGGCGCGATGCGCTCCAGCACCTTGACGTTATCAATGCCCGCAGGCAGCGGCAGCTGAACCAGAATACCGTCGATTTCTTTATCGGCATTCAGAGTGTCGATAAGCTCCAGCAGTTCCGCTTCCAGCGTGGTTTCCGGCAGATCGTAAGAGCGGGAGATGAACCCGACCTCTTCACAGGCCTTGCGCTTGCTGCCGACATAAATTTGCGAAGCAGGGTTGCTGCCAACCAGCACTACGGCCAGTCCTGGGGCGCGTTTTCCGGCGGCAATTCGCGCCTTCACTTTTTCCGCAACCTCAGAGCGTACCTGCTGCGCAATCGTTTTACCGTCAATAATCTTTGCTGCCATCAGAGAGAAGATTCCGTCTGTCGAGTTCGAAAGGGGGGATGCGCATATTTTGGCAGAAGCCAGGCGTGATGTCAGTCACCGTTTGCTTTTTTCTGCCGCCGGTCGCATCGGCCTGCAAAAGCCATGTAAACGATAAGCTCTTTCCCGGTGAATAAGTATTGAACAGTCTTTTCCTAAGAAGTATTAGGACGCGGCTCATCAGAATCGCAGCCTTTATACGTATTTTGCATCAGGCGAAATGATTAATTTACTGCAACTGCCGCGGGGGTGTATTTCCGCCCAGTGTTGAAGGAACGACGAAAATTATATTCGGATAGTTTCTTCTCCGTGAATAATTAGATTAATCATCAAGGAAAACTCATGAAAGTTAGCAAAATCGCTGCGTCTCTGGTAGCAACTCTGGGCCTGGTTGTTAGCGCAGCTAATGCCGATACGGTCACCGTGAATGGCGGCAACGTCCATTTTAAAGGTGAGCTGGTTAATGCCGCTTGTGCCGTCAGCACGGGATCTTCCAACCTGACCGTGCCAATGGGCCAGTATCGTACTGCGGCGTTTGCTGCCGTGGGTGATACCTCCGCTAAAATTCCATTTGAAATCGTACTGAATGACTGCGATCCAAGCGTTGCTGCCACCGCAGCCGTCGCCTTCAGCGGTCAGATTGATGCAACCGACAAAACTCTGCTGGCGATTACCTCTGGCGATAACAGCGACACGGCATCCGGCGTCGGTATCGAAATCCTCGATAAGGCGTCCGCAACTCTGCCGCCAAACGGCAGCACTTTCTCTGCCACGCAGGATCTGATCAAGGGCACAAACACCCTGCACTTTACCGCTCGCTACAAAGCGACTGCGGCAACCGCAGAGCCTGGTCAGGCTAACGCCGACGCGACCTTCGTGATGAAATACGAGTAAGCGTACGTCGCGCTCAGGATGAGCCTTGCCTCAGGGAAGAGGCATGTTTTCAGCACTCACGGGAACAGAGAATGATTCGGACGTTAGCGCTGCTGGCCCTGCTGTTGGCCGCTTTTTCTGCTCTTGCGCACAGGGTTGTGGTTGACGGAGGCGGTCTCCATCTTCGCGGCGAGCTGGTGAACAGCGCCTGTGCCGTTTCCCCGGAAAGTCAGGATTTACGGGTCGAAATGGGGCAATACCGCAGCAACAACTTTGGTGATGTGGGCAGTTATTCCACGGTAACCGTACCGTTTACCCTGAAGCTTGTGGAGTGTCGCCGCGATATCGCAAGCCAGGTAGGCATCGCCTTTCAGGGCCTGAGCCCGGCGGAAGATCCGCAGGTGTTTGTTGCCACCGCCGGGGCAAACGGCATGCCTGGAAAAACAGGGCTGGGCCTCGCGCTGTTCGACAACCAGCAGCAGTTAATTATTCCCAACGCACCGCCTGACAGTTATTTATCAATACTCTCAGAAGAGATGGCTTTTCACTTTAGCGCACGCTATCGCGTTATTTCATTGCCGCTGGTGCCAGGGAATTTACTTACCGATGTCTGGTTTACGCTGGTTTATCCGTAAATCGTCAAACGGGCCAGGAAATAAGAAAACAGGTTGATGGGTTATGAATCGTTTAATCATAAAAACGCTTTTACTGCCGCTGCTTTTTCTGGCGGGGGCTATTTCTGCTCATGCAGAGGGTGGCATTGCGCTGGGTGCCACAAGGGTGATTTATCCGGCAGATGCGAAGCAGACGTCGCTGGCATTGAGCAACAGCAACAAGCAGGAACGCTACCTTATCAACGCGTGGATTGAGGATGCCACGGGTCAGAAAGAGAAAACCTTCGTTATCACGCCACCGCTGTTTGTGAGTGAGCCCAACAGCGAAAACACCCTGCGTATTATTTACGCCGGACCTGCGCTTGCGACCGACAAAGAGTCGCTGTTTTACCTGAACGTGAAAGCGATCCCATCGGTGGACAAACAAAGCGGCAACAGCCGTAACGTCCTGCAGCTGGCAATCCTTTCGCGCATCAAGCTGTTCGTGCGCCCGAAAAATTTAGCGGTGCAACCCGCACAGGCACTGGATACGCTGGCGTTTACCCGCAGCGGTACGAACGTGACGATCAAAAACCCATCGCCGTACTACGTCACGCTGGTGAACCTTCAGATGGCCGGCAAGAAGCTCGACAACGTGATGATCTCGCCAAAAAGCACGGCTACAGTCACGCTGCCGGGCGGTGTGCAGGGCGCACTGAGCTGGCAGAGTGTTAATGACTACGGTGCAATTACTCCGGCTCGTCGTGTGAACCTGTAATGACTGCGCTCACTCACTCTCAACGCCTACCGCGCCTGAAGTTGCTTACCCTTGCGCTTTCGGGCGTGACCCTGCTTCCTGGCGTACATGCGGAAAGCTACTTCAATCCGGCATTTTTGTCGGACGATACGGCGGGCGTGGCGGATCTCTCCCGTTTCGAAAAGGGCCATCAACAACCCGCAGGTGTTTACCGCGTGGATATCTGGCGCAATGACGAATTCGTTGGCACACAGGATCTTGAGTTTACACCCGCGGAAGGGACAAAGCCCGCAGCAGGCGGATTAGCGCCTTGCCTGACGCCTGCGTTGTTGAAGCGTCTCGGCGTCAATACGGCCGCATTTCCTGCGCTGGCGAAAGAGGATAAAAACGCCTGCGTGGCGCTGGAAAAGGCCATTCCGGGGGCCGAAGCGGCGTTTGATTTTGCCGCGCTGAAGCTGGCGGTGAATTTGCCGCAGGTTGCGATGTTCAACAGCGCTCGCGGCTATATACCGCCTGACGAATGGGATGAGGGTATTCCTGCGCTGCTCGCCAACTACAGTTTTAGCGGCAACCGCGGCAATGATGACGACAGCTACTTTTTGAGCCTGACCAGCGGCCTGAACTATGGCCCATGGCGTTTGCGAAACAGCGGAACATGGAGCTACTCCAACAGCAATAACCAGAAAGAGAATAGCTGGCGTAACGTCGCCACCTGGGCGCAGCGCTCGATTGTGCCATGGAAAAGTGAAGTGGTGCTGGGCGACAGCAACACCGGCAGCGACGTGTTCGACAGCGTTGGTTTTCGGGGCGCACGGCTTTATTCCTCAGACAGCATGTACCCGGACAGCATGCAGGGCTTCGCCCCAACGGTACGCGGGATAGCCCGCACCCCGGCGAAAGTCACCATCCGCCAGAACGGCTTTGTCGTTTACCAGAGCTACGTGCAAAGCGGGGCGTTTGCCATCAGCGATCTGAACCCGACGTCGTCGAGCGGCGACCTCGAAGTGACGGTAGACGAAAAAGATGGCAGCCAGCAGCGCTATACCGTGCCGTACTCTTCCGTGCCGCTGCTGCAGCGAGAAGGGCGCTGGAAATACGATCTGGTCGCCGGGGACTATCGTTCAGGCAACAACCAGCAGGAGACGCCATTCTTCGCGCAGGGCACGCTGATTACGGGCCTGAACGAAGGATATACCGTCTATGGCGGCACGCAGCTTGCTGAAAACTACACGGCGCTGGCTATCGGATTGGGTAAAAACCTGGGCGACTGGGGCGCGGTTTCGCTGGATGTCACCCATGCGCATAGCCGGTTAGTCGACGACAGCACCCACGACGGACAGTCGGTGCGTTTCCTCTACGCTAAATCGCTTAACACCTTCGGGACTAACTTCCAGCTGCTCGGTTATCGCTACTCCACCAAAGGGTTCTTCACGCTCGATGACACGACGTGGAAGAACATGAGCGGTTACCAGTACAGCGACAAAAGCAATGACGACGGCGTGCCGGACATTATCAGCTACCACAACCTGACCCAGAACAAAAAAGGGCGTTTCCAGGTCAACGTCTCGCAGTCGCTCGGTGATTACGGTTCGCTCTACCTTTCCGGCAGCGAGCAGACCTACTGGGGAACTGACGACACCAACACGTGGTATCAGGTTGGCTACTCTGGCGGCTGGCGCGGCGTGAGCTATGGGTTGTCGATGTCCTGGAATCGCTCTATCGGCATTCCGGGCACGGACCGCATTGCCTCCTTCAACCTCTCGGTACCGTTCAGTGTCTTCAACAACGGCGCCGAGCGCCGTAACTCCGCCTTTGACCGGGCCTACGCCACCGTCACCGCCAGCCGTAACAGCGACGGTGACGACAGCTGGCAGAGCGGGATCAGCGGTACGCTGCTTGAGGGCAGTAACCTCAGCTACAGCGTGATGCAGGGCAACGCCAGCGGTCGCGGCTACACCGGCAGCGCGAGCGCTAACTGGCAGGCAACCTACGGCACGCTCAGCGGGGCATATAACTATGACCGCGATCAGCACTCCCTGAACTGGCAGGCGTCGGGCGGCATTTTGGCTCATGCCGATGGCGTGACCTTCAGCCAGCCGCTGGGGGATACCAACGTGCTGATCAAGGCGCCGGGCGCAAGCGGCGTCAGCATCGAAAACCAGACCGGGGTGAAAACCGACTGGCGTGGCTACGCTGTGATGCCGTACGCCACGGTCTACCGCTATAACCGTATCGCGCTTGACACCAACACCATGAACAACAGCACTGATATCGAAAACAACGTCAGCAGCGTGGTGCCAACCGAAGGTGCCGTCGTGCGCGCGGCTTTTGATACGCGTATTGGCGTGCGAGCGCTGGTCACCGTGCGGCGCGGAACGCAGCCGGTGCCGTTTGGCGCCATCGTGCGGGAAACCGCCAGCGGCGTGACCAGCATGGTGGGCGACGATGGACAAATCTACTTAAGTGGTTTGCCGCTCAGCGGTGAGCTGTTGATTCAGTGGGGCGAAGGGCCGGGTGCACAGTGCCGGGCACCGTATTCCCTCCCCGAAAAGAGCCTGCAACAGGCGATCACGCTCACGGAGGTTCGCTGTGATCAATAAGGTTTTCTCTGTTCTGCTGTTAGGGGGCGTGTTGCTCTCCACTTCGGCCTGGGCGACGGTATGCCGCAACGTCAATGGGGTGCCAACGGATGTGTTTTACGATTTAACGGACACCTTCACCAGCGCGAATAACCAGGTGGGGCAAATTGTTACCCTCAGCCAGAAATCGGGCTGGGTGGGCGTGCAGGCGGTTTGCCCGAGCGGCACATCCGGCACCACCACCAAACGTAGCTACGTCACAAGTTTTCCGGTGGTCAGCACGGAAAATAACTTCAAATACCTCAAGCTTAACGATTATCTCGATGGCGCGATGCAAATTACCGACAGCTCAGCGGGCGCTTTCTGGCCACCGGCCAACTACATTCAGATGGGATCGCACCCGAATGTGCCTAAGCAAAAGCCCTTTCCGGTGAATGATTCGAAGCTGATTTTCCGCCTGAAGGTCACCAAGCGCTTTATCAATATGGTGGTTATCCCAAAACAGACAATGTTCACCGTTTATGTGACCACCAACAGCGGAGATGCGCTGACTACACCGGTCTACACCATCAGCTACAGCGGAACGATTAACGTGCCGCAAACCTGCGAAATTAATGCCGGGACCGTGGTGCAGTTTGATTTCGGCGACATCGGTGCGTCACTGTTCAGCCAGGCCGGGGCGGGAAATCGCCCGGCAAACGTGCCGCCACAACAAAAAACGGTCGCCATCAAATGCACTAACGTAGAGTCTCAGGCCTACCTGAGCATGCGCGTGGAAGCGGAGAAAACGCAGGGCAACGCGATGGTGTCTGATAACGCGGATCTGGGCTTTATCGTGGCAGACAGCAGCGGTAATCCGCTGACGCCGAACAACATCAGCAGCAAGATCCCGTTCCGCCTCGATGCAAACGCACAGGCGCAGGTGGCAATTCGTGCCTGGCCCGTCAGCATCACGGGCAACAAACCGGCGGAAGGCAAGTTTACCGCCCGGGGGTATCTGCGAGTCGACTATGACTGAGGGCCGGGCAATGAAACATCCGTTTATTCGACTCGCGCTGATCGCAGGCTTGCTGAGCAGCCAGGCGCACGCAGACAACTCGCTGGGCGAAGTGAACATTGAGCTGTCAGGTAACGTGGTGGATTACAGCTGCGTCGTGGAGGCAGGCGACAGTGATAAATCCGTCGAGCTGGGGCGCTGGCCAACTAAGCAGCTACGCAACTCGGGAAGCACCACATCGCTGGTGCCGTTTACCCTGAGCCTGACGGGGTGTCCGCCTGGCTCGGCCTCCATCACATTTACCGGCAAAGGCGATCCCAGCGATCCGACGCTGCTTGGCCTGAACAGCAGTAGCGTAGCAAGTCGGGTGGCGGTGGAGCTCCGCGACGCCGATCGCGGCCGGTTACCGCTTCAGCAGGCCAGCCGGGCGGTGGCTGTTGACGATCGGGGCAACGCCAGGCTTCAGTTCTACGCCAATTACATTGCCACCGCCGACGACCCACAGCCTGGCAGCGCCGATGCCGACGCCACTTTCTTAATTAATTACAATTAATCCCTTGATTGCTTCCTGCTAATTTAGCAGGAAGCAATCGTCGCCATTAAACCAGCTCGTGTGATTTGGCGTAATCAATCAATTCTACAATGGTATGCACCCCGAGTTTCGAGAAAATATTTGATTTATGGGCGCTGATAGTTTTATTACTGAGTAATAATTGATCGGCGATTTCTTTATTTGTCAGACCATTGACCAGATAGCGCAGGACCGTTACTTCACGATTTGAAAGCGGCAGTTCGTTCACTTCTCCACGGCGTGAAGAATTACCACTGAGGAAATTAAGGGTGTCAGCCGGGAAAAAGGAATAACCGGAAAGCAGCATTTCAACCGCCTTGTAGATATCATTGTAATCCTTTCTTTTACTGACAAAACCATTCGCGCCAGCCCTGATAGCTCGCCCCGCGTAATACTCTTCTGACTTAGATGCTAAAAATAAAACCTTGGTCTGAGGACTGATGTCATTGATTCTTTTTAGCAGCATAAAGCCATCTGTGCCGGGGAGTTCAATGTCGATGATGACCAGATCTGTTTTGTTTTTTCTTACATAATCAATAACTTCCCTTCCATCTCCGGATTTCAGAGCAACGCGGATATCACTGTTCTTGCGTAACAGAACCTCTATCGACATCCTGACGATAGGTTGTTCATCCATAATAACAACGGAAGCAGGTTTCATTTTCTATTCCTCAGATTATGTATACAGTTTTTAGAGTTCAGGCCGAACTCTTGTGCCAGCGTGGGGATGTGTTGTAAACGTCTCTGAAATACCCGGCGTCGCGCCAGTGAGCAACACATATGGGAAAACGAAAAACACGTTCCGGCTGGCTGTTCAGTCATTCGTAAAAACGGTGGGTTATCTCAGTTAATACTGTGAGTTATTGAGTATCATCCGCTGGTTTGATGAAGGCTTCCTTTGGTTGGCTAACGACGGGTTATTCCTCTTAGAGATATTATCTCGGACGGTATTTTTGCTAAATTTATTATTAATCTCAGTGCTGCTGATTATACCGTTTAATGTTTTCGGAAAAACCCTCTGAAAACGATAAATAACTTTACGAATTATGATGTTCTGAATGCGATCGGCCAGGAATTTTCTTTTGGCGGGAATTTCTGCGGTTGCTGAATTTGTTAACGGGATGTCTGCATGTCATCATGAAAAACAAAACAAGCGACTGCTTGTTGCCGTGATGTAAATTTTTTTGCAATTTGTTATGCACCAAAACGCATCATCTTAGTGCTGAAAAAGTGTGTATAAATAATAAGTTAGCGTCATTCCCATTTTCAGGCACGGTCAAATCGTGGTCGGCGTCACAGGCAGGTATTTCTGCTGCCGTTGCAAACATCTGCTGCCTTAAAAGGCTCGTCTGCTCACACTCTGCTCGACGATCTCACCTGCAAAGGCCGGTAAGATCTTATTAAGCAGCAAAAACCATAATCTCAGGAAAAAGTGTGCCTTCCTTTCACCAGCAGGCAAACTCCAGGAATAGTTACAATTGTATTTTATTGGTTAAAAAATAACGTTCTATTAACTTTTATTTAAGTATTTTCTTAGTGATAACCAGGCTTCAGCAGCTTATCCCGAGTGATGGCGATCGTGAAGGGCGCTGACCCGTTGTAATACACGCAACAGCTGCTGACGGTGGTTAAGCTGTAGTAAAGACAAAATGCAGCCAACGCGGTAAACGATCCGGTGGTAGGGCCGGATTTGTAGACGGGCAATGTGGCTCAGCGAATGGCCTTGCGCCATCAGCATCAGCACGCTCCACTCTTTGGTTTTAAACAGGCGAACCTGCGCGGGTAAAGCCTCCACGGTACGTTGTAAAGCTTCCCGTGCCAAAGGCAGCGCAAGTCGTTTTTCAATTAACCGGCAGCGTAAGGCCGATTGCAAAAATTGCTGCGTCACCGGATCCAGTTCCGGTGTTATCAGCACCATTTCCACCGCCGGGTAACGGTGCTGCAAACTCCGAAGATGGTCCAGCAGCGCCAGTACAGGCATTTCCCAGCCTTCGAGATCGACAATCAGGTACAGCGGCTGGATCTGCTGGACTGCGGCAAGCGCCTCATCAATATCTGCATAAATGCGGCACAGACAGAGCGGAACCGGGCTGTGGCGAATGCCAGAGGCCAGATAGCTATCTCGCGTGACCAGAATACGATGATCGCTGTAGTGTGCAGTGTGGTTAAGCAACGCACCGCGTTCAACCAACGTGTTGTGCGGCAGAGACAGCGAATATCCCTGAAATTCCATAATGTTTCGCCGCCGTCTTTCCCTGCGTAACATCACACGCATAGTTTCCCTCCCGGCACGTCCGGCATACGCTCGCCACCTTTACTGTTCTATCGGCACGAATGGAAAATGATTGCCTGACAGATGTCGGGCAAAGTCTATGTCATTGGTGTATGACGGAATCCATTGTTGTCATAAGGGAAATCTGAAGGTACCAGGCGTTGCTTAAACCGTAGACGGATTTTTCGTAGCGGAAGGGCAGATTAGAGAGTGTGTTTAAGCTTTAATCAGCTGATGCGGCTTGTTGCGGGGAAGAGTGACGCTGAAGTGTGCTTTGACGGTGAAAGCCATTGACTCACCCGGCTTTGACCGTATAATTCCAGGCGTTCCACACCGCGAAGTTCACCTTCTCAGTGCGCCCTTAGCTCAGCTGGATAGAGCACCGGCCTTCTAAGCCGTAGGTCACAGGTTCGAATCCTGTAGGGCGTGCCATTATGAATCAATGACTTACCGTTAAATAATTTCCTCCAGTTTTTCATTGTGAGACATATTTGAGACATCTTCGTTAAAAATCACATCAATTTGGCGTGCATGTTCAGTCAGATTGTAAGCATCCCTGCAAAAC
>NZ_JBFLVD010000004.1:0-658 GCF_040750395.1 Scandinavium sp. UTDF21-P1B | reverse complement strand
TGAATCGCCACGGATAATCTAGACACTTCCGAGCCGTTGATAATATTGCTTTTCATATTCCGTCGGTGGCATCTGATCACTCGAACCATGCCGACGCTTACTGTTATAAAACATTTCGATGTAATCAAAAATATCGCTGCGTGCTTCTTCCCGTGTTCCGTAGATCTTTTTCTTTATCCGTTCACGCTTCAGTAGCTGGAAAAAGCTTTCTGCAACTGCGTTGTCGTGACAGTTACCACGACGGCTCATACTGCCCTCCAGACCGTGTGATTTCAGGAACGACTGCCACTCATGGCTTGTGTACTGACTACCTTGGTCAGAATGAACCAGCACCTGTTTTTGGGGATTACGTCGCCACACGGCCATCAACAGCGCATTCAGAACAATATCTTTTGTCATCCGGAGTTGCATTGACCAGCCAATAACTTTGCGCGAGAACAGGTCAACAACTACGGCCAGATACAGCCAGCCTTCGTGGGTTCGGATGTAAGTTATGTCCGTTACCCAACGTTCATCCGGTGCTTCCGGGTTGAACCGACGCTGGAGTCTGTTGGGTACCACGATACTGGCTTCACCTTTATGCGCTCGTGGGCTTCGATACCCGACCAGAGCCTTTATCCCGGCACGCTTCATCAGCCGCCAGACCCGGTTAATCCCT
>NZ_JBFLVD010000003.1:3163-3311 GCF_040750395.1 Scandinavium sp. UTDF21-P1B | reverse complement strand
GGCAGTGAATGCGGCAGGCGTTTCTTCAGCAGAAACCGGCGGCTTCCCTATCGTGCTGGATACGGTGGCACCGGAGGCAGCCGTGGCGGTACTGAACGACGATCAGGGCGACGAGCAGGGGCCGGTAGCCGCTGGCGGCGTGACGGAC
>NZ_JBFLVD010000003.1:1193-3050 GCF_040750395.1 Scandinavium sp. UTDF21-P1B | reverse complement strand
GACCATCGATCAGGCGAACGACAACGTGGGTAGCCTCACTGGCGCGGTACTGAACGGCGGCCTGACCGACGACAGCACCCCGGAACTGCAGGGCACCACGCTGGCGGGAGCCACCGTGACCATTAAGAACGGGGAAGGCACCGTGCTGGGCACTGCCGTGGCGGACGGACAGGGGCACTGGACATTCCAGCTGCCTGAAGTTGCCGACGGCGAGCACACCTGGACTGCGGAAGTGACCAACCCGGCGGGCAACACCGCGCAGGCGACCATCACCCTGAACGTGGATACCACCGCACCGGCGGCCCCGACAATTGTCTCCATGGCCGACGTCGTGGGCACCGTGCAGGGCACCGCCACCACGCCTGGCGGCGCGACTGACGATCCGGCTCCGACCTTTGCCGGTACTGCGGCAGCAGGAACCACCGTCACCGTTTACGACGGTGACAAGGTTCTGGGCTCCGTGGTGGCGGATAAGGACGGCAACTGGAGCTACACCCCGACCACCAACCTGGTGGACGGCGGGCACAATATCACCGTCACCAGCACCGACGCAGCGGGCAACGAAAGCGCCCACAGCCCGGTATGGGACTTCACGCTGGATACCAGCACGACTGCACCGGTCATCATCACCAACACAACGGATGAAATCAGCGGTACGGCGGAGCCGGGCGCGACCATCACCATCACCGATCCGTCCGACGGCAGCGAAAGCTCCGTGGTGGCAGACGAAGACGGTAACTGGAGCTTCCAGCCGAACCCACTCGAAGTGGGTGATGAGGGCGCGACCATCGTGGCGACCGATCCGGCAGGCAATACCAACACGGCCATCGTGGACGGTCCGGCAGATACCACGCCGCCGGACAACATCACCTCTGGTGTGGTCAGCGGCTCCGTCACCCTGACCGACGACGTGGCACCTGTCACCGGCACCATCGCGGACGGCAGCACCACGAACGACCTCCGTCCGACCTATGCGGGTCAGGCCACGGCAGATATTGACCACGTTAATGTCTACGACAACGGCGTGCTGATCGGCAGCGCACCGGTGGACGAAGACGGCAGGTGGAGCTTCACTCCGGCGGCCGATCTGGCAGAAGGCTCAGCCCACGAGTTCACCGTAGCGGCGGTGGACAGGGCGGGTAACGAAGGTCCGCAGGTCTCCGGCACCGCCGATGAGAGCTGGAGCTTCACCATCGATGCCACCGCACCGGGCACGGACGCGTTCGAAGCGGGCAGCATCACGCTGACCGACGACGTGGGGCCGGTTCAGGGCGTGGTGGCTGACGGCAGCACCATCGACGACGCACAGCCAACCTACGCGGGTAAAATCACCGCCGGTGGTCTGGCGGGCGGCGTGGTCAGCGTCAATATTTACGACAAGGGCGTGCTGATAGGCAATGCCGCAGTGGACCAGTCCACCGGTGAGTGGAGCTTCACCCCGGGTAACGCCATGGCCAGCGGCGGCCACAGCCTGACCGTGGCGGCCGTGGACGCAGCCGGTAACGTGGGCCCGCAGCTGTCCGGCACCGCCGACGCCAGCTGGGACTTCACCCTGCTGACCAGCGCACCGGCGCAGCCGTCTATTGAAAACGTGGCCGACGATCGCACTCAGGGCGAAGACGCCGACACCGGCTTCCTGCAGAAGGGCCAGGTGACCAACGACGCCACCCCGACCATCAACGGCAGCACCGCGCCGGGCATGACGGTGCAGATCTGGGCCACCGACAGCGAAGGCAACCGCGTTAAAGTGGGTGAAGGCACCGCGGACGAAGACGGCCGCTGGAGCATCACCACCTCTGAGCTGGGCGCAGACGGCACCTACAGCCTGAGCGCGACGGCAGTGAATGCGGCAGGCGT
>NZ_JBFLVD010000003.1:0-1141 GCF_040750395.1 Scandinavium sp. UTDF21-P1B | reverse complement strand
GCCGCTGGCGGCGTGACGGACGATCGCTCCCTGACCCTGACCGGAACCGGCGAGCCGGGCGCAGCGGTTGCAGTTTACCTCGACGGCAGCAGCACGCCGGCGGGCAGCGTGGTCGTGGATGAAGAAGGCAACTGGACGCTGGTTCTCCCGTCTCTGGGCGATGGCGATCACAGCTATCAGACCAAGATCACCGACGCGGCGGGCAACGAAACCCGTGGCGAAGTGGTGAACTTCACCGTGGACGCGAGCAGCGTGGAGCTGACCATCGATCAGGCGAACGATAACGTGGGCAGCCTCACCGGCGCGGTACTGAACGGCGGCCTGACCGACGACAGCACCCCGGAACTGCAGGGCACCACGCTTGCGGGAGCCACTGTGACCATTAAGAACGGGGAAGGCACCGTGCTGGGCACCGCCGTGGCGGACGGACAGGGGCACTGGACATTCCAGCTGCCTGAAGTTGCCGACGGCGAGCACACCTGGACTGCGGAAGTGACCAACCCGGCGGGCAACACCGCGCAGGCGACCATCACCCTGACGGTAGACTCAACGCCGCCAGCAGCGCCGGTGATTACCAGCTTTGGTGATGACGTGGGCTCAATTCAGTTCAGTTCCCCTGTACAGGGCAACGTGACTGACGATCCGGCTCCGACCTTTACCGGTACTGCGGAAGCGGGAGCCACCGTCACCGTTTACGACGGTGACAAGGTTCTGGGCTCCGTGGTGGCGGATAAGGACGGCAACTGGAGCTACACGCCAACCACTAACCTGATTGAGGGCACCCACAGCATTACCGCTACGGCGACCGATGCGGCGGGTAACGTCAGTGAGCCGAGCGATAACTGGGGCTTTATCCTGGATATCACTCCGCCAAACGTGGGGATTTCAGGCAACTCCGCCGAATCTCTGAGCGGCATGTCTGAACCAGGGGCAACCATTACGGTTGTTGACGGCACGGGTAAAGAATACACCGCCGTTGCCGATCAGAGCGGACATTGGATTATCGCACCTAACCCGATTGAGCCAGGTGTGTCCGGTACGATCTATGCCACGGATCCTGCGGGTAACAAAGGAGAGCCGGTTTCGTTCCAGGGGGCTGCGCTTGGCAGCTATGATCTGATGAACGAAAGCACTCAGGTGA